>NZ_AUTI01000084.1:0-1738 GCF_000497995.1 Pseudoalteromonas sp. TB25 | reverse complement strand
ATGTAGGATTTAGATGCTTGTTAGCAATACATTCTGTTGCGGCTAACCTGTCACCTTGGACAAGAACATGAAAAAGCCACCCAACAAAATAATTGCAATGATGACTATAGCTGTGAGCGTCTTCGACTGAAGCATTGATTCAATTAAACCGACTTCAGTTTGCATTTTAATTAGGTCTTTTGGCTCAACATCTTCTTTAATGCGAGGGTTATTTGTTTCGTTATTCATTGGCAACTCCATATGCGAAATATTCGTGTCTTACTAACAGCTTATAACACACCAAAACGGCGTTTAATAATGTTATTGGACAAAATTAGATTTCTACTCAAAGCACTAGAATAAATTTAACTTTTCCAATGACCGCTGTTCGCTCATACCCGAATTCTTTTGTAGCGGGCTAAGCTTAAAACTCCATAAACACCGGAGTACAACTAATGCATCAGTTAACAATATATCAGCCTAAAGAGCCTTGGAATAAAAATAAGCTTGTAGGACAAAAGTTACCTCTGAAATTACAGCAAATATGGGCTATCCGAATACGACTAGAACTTTTTCATAAAATAAGAGATCTAGCACTATTTAACCTAGCCATAGATAGCAAACTAAGAGGATGTGACTTAGTTTCACTAAAAGTTAACGACATCGCACATGGTAAAACAATCCAATCAAGGGCAATAGTCGTTCAAAAAAAAACTGGTATGCCTGTTCAATTTGAAATTACTGGAAATACAAGGATCTCAATTGTGGCGCTCATAGAGCAATTTAGTCTCAATTTTTATGATTACTTGTTTAAATCACGAGTTCATTCTTCTGCACACCTCTCAACCCGTCAATATGGACGTATAGTTGACTCTTGGGTCACCTCAATTGGGTTAGATAAGACTCAATATGGTACTCATTCAATGAGACGTACCAAACCATCACTAATTTACAAAAAAACTAAAGATTTAAGAGCCTGTCAGCTTCTACTTGGCCATAGAAAACTAGAGAGCACTGTCAGATACTTGGGAATAGAAGTTGATGATGCGTTAGAAGTATCAGAACAGATCGATGCTTAAATTTGAAGCTAAGCCAGACTCGAAGTTAGAGTCTGGCACGTGCCAATAGCACTCATAGCAACTTGTTGACTTGCTTTAGTTAGCAGTAAGCGGTCTGTTTGTTCACTTTGACAATTTCTGTTTCTAAAATTAAATGGTCCTTAATCTAACTTCTTATCAAGTAATTTTAGTGAGAGTGGTACAACAACATAAGAAATTAATGGCACAATAATACCTACAGCTACGATAACGTTGAGCAACTTATTATCTGTTACATACCGCCCAATAAAATCAGGGATAAAATAAACCAAAGGTACGAGCGCTAAGAATGAAATCAGCGCTATGATATGTTGATTAGGTTTTTTTACATTATTCATAGTCAATACATTTATCAAGAATTTTAAATAACGGCCGTACTCACATACGGCCAAATAGTTTTAGTTCTGGCCACTGGCCTGAAGGAAACTGTTATACACCCAACGATAGCTTGTATGTTCGCCCAACACGCCGCCGAGCGCTATGCCATGCTCGCTTCGCCAGTCATCCATCACTTCCGCTAATACAGATGCCCATGTGACCACTTTCACACCAGCTTGTGTCATTCGATGCATAGCAGCATCAGTTACAGCTTTATTCCAAGTGCCAGAAGCATCAACAACGGCATATACATCGTACCCCTCAGCAACGGCTGATATGGCTGG
>NZ_AUTI01000083.1:0-3943 GCF_000497995.1 Pseudoalteromonas sp. TB25 | reverse complement strand
ATTCATTATTTTTGTCGGATGGCGTGGCTTCGCCACCTATCCGACCTACACTACCTAATAGCTATAACTTTTCCTCAAATCTCGGCACTTTTCGCTTGTCTGCCTTATTCATAGCAAGCTCTTGGATTTCTTCTTGCTTTAGATCTTCGGGTTTATCTTCTAGTGACTCCTGATTAGCGTTCTCAAAAGAAAGCTCAGTGAGTAGCGCAAAGTGATCAGAGCCATACTTAGCTAAGCGCTTAATACGCTTTACTTTAAAGCCTTCGCTGTGAAATAAGTGATCGAGCGGCCAACGCATAAAAAAGTAACTTGCATGAAAGGTGTTATAAAAACCACGGCCTTTTCGAGGGTCTAAAAAGCCACTTATTTGCATAAACAAACGAGTGCTGCGCGACCATGCTACGTCGTTTAAATCTCCGGCAACTATAGTAGGCCGTGTAGGGTTTTTAAGTGCTTTAGCCACCATTATTAGCTCAGAGTCGCGAGGACGTGATGAGTCTTCCTCTGTCGGGCTTGGTGGTGCGGGGTGAATAAAGTGACCTTGCATTTGCAGGCCTTCATCATTTTCAAACAGAATATGAATTGAAGGAATATCTTCTTCTATTAGCTCACATATTTGTGCATCGAGTATTTTAAACTTGCTGTATAAGTGCATGCCATAACGATTGTCTTTAGGGCATTCTATGTAATACGGGTAATTTTTTTTAATGACTGATAATTTATTTTCCCACCAGCTATCGCTTTCAAGCGTAATGAGCAGGTCGGGTTGGTGCTCATCTACAAGGCTAATTAGCTGCTCACTTTTATGGTTCGACATCAGTACATTTGCCGACATAATTCGTACGCTGTGGTCTATATGCTTTGGTGCGCTTTGCACTTCTTTTTTAGCAAGCCACGTATACGGGTAAATCCATTTACCTTGTAAAATCATTATAAGTAATGAGGTTAAGGCTATAAATACATAACCTATTGCGCTACTTTGCCATAATAAAAACAACGATGTAACGGCTACAAAACTGGCAATATAAAATACCTGTAAGCGCACAAAGTCGCAGCTACGCACTAAGTAATGCTGGCTGTACGACATAGGCAACAAGGTAACCAGTAAAAAAAAGCCAATAATTATAGCCAGCGCAATGAGCATTTTAATATCCTTATAAAGTTAGTTTAGCGACTTAAAATTGAAAGTATTTCTCGGGTGTCGTGCACCATGTGAATAACTGTACGGTCTATTTCAATACTCACTGTACCATTATCTCTAGAGCGTTCAATCACTCTACCTCGTTTGTATAAATCACGATCTAAATAGTCGCCTCGGTGGTAGCTTTTACTTAGCCCTGGTGGCGTCCAACCTGCGCGAATTAGCTGCTTAGCCTCTTTTTTAGAAAGGTAGTCATTGTCGTTGTGTTTATGTGAATGATGCTTATTATGGCCGTGTTTATGACCATGCTTATCTTTATGCGGTTTCGCATCTGCGCTTATTGAACATAAAGCCAATGCTATTAGTGCTGTGTATGTTAGTGCTCTCATAAATAATCTCTAGCGTAATTAATAGCTAAAGGTTAACAAACACGGCTGAACATCATATGAAACAGCTTACACTTATTTAACGTTGTTTATATTGTGTTTTACAGTGGCTTCGCATAATAGCGGGATCGCGTAATTTTAAGTGTTTTGTTTTACGACCAGCATGGCGTTTACGCCACACTTTAAAACTGCCTTTTGAAATATGTTCGCGCATAAATACCACCAGCTGCGGGTATTTTAATCCGTATAACTGCTCTATTGCCTCAAAAGGGGTTCTATCTTCCCACGCCATTTCGATAATGCGTGACTGCTGCTCTGCGTTAAACATGGTATATCTCACAAAATTTAACTTATACGCTAGGTAAAAATACTTAGATCAATGCAATTAAGCTCAGTAACTGTATAATTGGCGTTCAATTTATGTATTTTAAAAGATATCGAATTTTTATTTATGCGCGCAATATTTCTGTTTTTAGCTTTAACTTTACCTTCATTATTACTTGCAGCGCCAAGTAAAGCCCTGCGCTGCGTAACAACTCACTACCCGCCTTTTACTATATTTGATGAGAAAAGCGAAACGTTCACAGGTTTAGATATTGAATACTTAACCTTTATTGAGCGTAATTTAAATCTTAAAATTGACGTAATTCATCTGCCATGGGCGCGCGTTAAAAAAGAAATGGCGCTGGGCTACTACGACTGCTATTTCTCTTTGGCCAATACAAAAGAGCGAGCAGAGTATTTAGATTTTACAAGCGTGCCCTTGCATACTACTAAGTATGGTTTATTTGCTTTAAACAAAGATAAATTGCTCACTGACGATTTATCAAATACCCCAATAGCAATGCTGCGCGGCGTTCCTGTGCCTGAGGTTATTGCTAAAAAGTATAACCTTGATGAGAATAATCTGCTTCGTTCACTTTCAACTAAAGACACTTTTGAGCTGCTAGAAAAAAATCGCGTTGAATACGCAATAACTAACTATCAAGCGGGTTTGTGGTACTCAAAGGAATATAAAAACGTATCCGCTAGGCAGCTCAATGAGTTTACGTTTCCTACTTACATTGCTTTTAAGCGTGGCGTAATAGATACAAAATTAGTTGATGAGCAAATAAAGCGTTTTAAAGCACAAACTCAATAATTAACACTGTACACGTTAAGAGATAACCAATGTTTACAAAACTACCAAAGTGGGTTGAATATGGCGCGTTTACGCTCGCATTTATAGCGGGCATAGTAAACGCTGTAGGCTTATTAGGATTTGAGCACCAGGCTATTTCGCATGTATCTGGCTCTGTTACTTTACTTGGTATTAAAGCAATAACTAATCCTAGTACTGCCTTATTGTTACTTTCAATAATTGTTAGCTTTATGTTGGGTTCGGCACTGTCGGGCTTTTTGCTCTCTGGTGGCTCATTAAAACTTGGTCGTCATTACGACACTTTGCTTTTTATTGAAGGATTGCTGCTACTTGCGAGTGCTTATTTACTCAAAAACACATTCGTTTACGGCATTGTATTAACGTCTGCTGCGTGTGGGTTACAAAATGCGCTAGCAACTAATTACAGTGGTGCTGTTATACGTACGACACATTTAACCGGTATTTTTACTGACCTTGGTTTAATGCTAGGTAAAGCGCTTAAAGATGAGCAATTTGATACCCGTAAAGGCGTTATGTTTTTACTCATTATTGCAGGCTTTTTACTAGGCGGTATAACCGGCTACGTTTTATTTAAGCATTACTTAGTGCTAGCTTTAGTGTTTCCTGCTGTGGCTTGTTTTGTTTTATCAATTACGTATCGGGTTTACAGGTTACGTACGCTTTAACGCAACAAGTTTAAATGCATATTAAAACCGCATATTATAGAGGCAATGCAATATAGATTACTTTCAAGGAATGTATGAAACCTTATTTTTTGCCGCTGATATTACCCTTTAGCCACACTGCGTTTGCCGATAATAAAAACAACGATGCAATAGAAACCATAACAACTACGGCATCACGTATTGAAGCGCTATCTACCCCACTCCCTTTATCAATAAGTACACTCAGCGAAGCGCAGCTAAACAGCATAGCGCCTACCCATATTGAAGAAGCCCTGCAACGTGTAGCAGGAGCTAATATTCAACGCGGAAATGGCCAAGAGTATTTACCCGCACTTCGCTCCCCCGTACTTTCGGGCGCTGGCGCTTGTGGTGGCATATTGACTTTGGAGGATGGCATATCACTGAGAGCCGCTGGGTTTTGTAACATAAACGAGCTATTTGAGGCGCACAGCGAAATGGCGCAGCGCATTGAAGTGCTAAAAGGCCCTGGCTCTGGACTTTATGGCTCAAACGCCGTGCATGGTGTTATTAATGTAATAACGCCCGACACCACACAAGGCGGTGGCTTAGTTGGTTTAGATTATGGCTC
>NZ_AUTI01000082.1:0-9231 GCF_000497995.1 Pseudoalteromonas sp. TB25 | reverse complement strand
GTACGGCTCGCTAAATATGATCTTGATTTTAGATAATAATAACAACCGCGCAATAGGATTAAATGCTTCGCTTGGCTTTATTGGTGAAGCTGCTCAACTATTAAGCGAAGACTGCTTTGAACAAGAATGCAAAAAATATCAGCAGCAAGAATGCATGATTATTTTAGGAGCGTTGCAATCACTTGACCACGAAAGCTTAATTAAACGCTATCCAACATTACCGTTTTTATTAATTGGCGAAACGCTAAAACCACTATTAAGTATAGCTAATGTGGTGGGGCTTATTTGCGAGCCATTTAATCACGAAGTGACAACTCAGTTACTTCACGACTGTCAGCAGTATCAGCGTATGCTGCCTAATGAGCATAAGCATACTAAACCGCATAAGATTTTTGATGGACTTGTTGGTGAAACAGAGGCCGTAAAAGATGTTCGCTTTTTAATTGAACAAGTGGCAAAAACCGACGCTAATGTTTTAATTTTAGGCGAATCAGGCACAGGTAAAGAAGTGGTTGCCCGTAATGTTCACTTGCTTTCAAAGCGTATTAATGGACCGTTTGTACCAGTTAACTGTGGTGCTATTCCTGCAGAGCTGCTCGAAAGTGAACTATTTGGCCATGAAAAGGGCGCGTTTACTGGTGCTATATCGGCTCGTAAAGGGCGCTTTGAACTTGCTCAAGGTGGAACGCTATTTTTAGATGAAATAGGCGATATGCCACTGCAAATGCAAGTTAAGTTGCTGCGAGTATTGCAAGAACGCAGCTACGAGCGTGTTGGTGGCACAAAGGCTATTCAGGCTGATGTACGCGTTATTGCGGCCACGCATCGTAACTTAGAAACAATGATTGAAGAGGGGAGTTTTAGGGAAGATTTATATTACCGCTTAAATGTATTTCCTATCGAAAACCCATCGCTGAGTGAACGTGCTGATGATATACCGCTGCTTTTAAAGGAGTTAATGCGCCGAGTTAACGACCAGACTGGTTCTACCGCTAAGTTTACAGAGCGCGCAGTTGAGAGCTTAAAAGAACATGCTTGGCCTGGTAATATTCGTGAGCTTGCTAACTTAGTGGAACGTATGGTTATTATGTTTCCTGAAAAAGTGGTTGATATTCCCGATTTACCTAATAAATATCGTTACATTGAAGTTGAAGCATACGAGCCAGAATATCCTGAAGAGTTAATGGAAAAAGACGCCTTTAACGACATATTTAGCACCGGTTTTAGTGATTATGAAAGTGAGCCAGATGCTGAGTTTAGCCAAACGGGTAGTGGGCTATTGCCAGATGATGGTATTGAACTTAAAGATTATTTAGCAGAGCTTGAAATTAGCTTAATAACCCAAGCGTTAGAGCGCTATGATTACGTTGTAGCTCGCGCTGCAGAAATACTAGGTGTACGCAGAACAACACTCGTTGAGAAAATGAAAAAGTATAATCTTTCAAGAGATTAGAAGTGCGAAAATGGTGAAATACTTTTCGTTATTTATTATTCATTTGTGATCAATCACTTTACGGGCTTTGCCCGTCACGCAAGCAAGCTTGGCGTCTACAAGATAAACACAAACTTAAACCTTGGCGGTAGACGCTAGACTTGCTCGCGTGAAAAGCGTAGCTTTTAATCATTTAAATAAAACGCTATTTCACAAAGAGAAAAAACGAGGCTAAATGAGAAACCATAGTCAACTTACGCGTTACTTCTCTATAGCGCAGCGTCTCTTAACCTCTTTGTGAACAAATCACTTTTATGGTTATAAATCACTTACTACTAAAAGCCTCAATAATTTCTTCTTTTCTAAAACAATCATTACTGTGATCGTTAACCATACCGCAGGCCTGCATATGAGCGTAAACCGTTGTAGGGCCTAAAAACTTAAAACCCCGTTTTTTTAAATCTTTAGCAAATGCAGTTGATGCCTCTGTAATTGCTGGGTAGTCCTCAACGTTATTTAAATTACTTATAATCGGCTTATTACCCACAAACTGCCATTGGTAGTTACTAAAACTTCCAAATTCTTCTTGTATTTCTATAAAGCGCTTTGCGTTGTTAACAGTTGCCGAAATTTTTAAGCGATTGCGCACAATACCCTCATCAAGCATTAGTCTCTCAACGTCATCTTGTGTGAATTGTGCTACTTTTTTTACATCAAAATTAGCAAATGCTTTTTTATAACCGCTGCGCTTTTTTAAAATTGTGTACCAGCTTAAGCCTGCTTGCGCTGATTCTAGAGTGATAAATTCAAACAGCTTTGTATCATCATAAAGGGGGACGCCCCATTCTTCATCATGGTAAATAACGTAGTCGGGTTTAGTGGTGTCGAGCCACGGGCAACGGCACTTTATTTGCTCACTCATTATTATTCCTTTTTGCGTGCGTCATTTTTATGTCGCTCAAATTATTGATGTAACTTAATGATAAGTATGTAAATAAATTTTGGTATAAATCGTGCATTTAGACATGTATCTACATCAATTCGAGATTTGATTATGGCCCTTGCTAGCGTGCTAAAACCACAGTTTTTTTCTGCAAATCAGTATAACCCATGTTTACTTCAAGAGGAGTACATTGGTGAATTAAGCGATCTGCGCAAGCAAGCAAGTTGGCTTTCGCATTTGGTTGATACCATGCCAGCAGGCGTGGTTGTACTTGATGGCAAAGGGTTGATTGCAAAAGCGAATCAAATAGCGATTGATATGCTTGGCGAGCCACTTGAAGGCGAACGCTGGTTTAATGTTATTCAGCGCTCTTTTAGGCCACATCAAGATGATGGTCACGAAGTGTCTTTAAAAGACGGGCGCCTAATAAAACTTGATATTACCGCTTTAGCCCCAGAGCCTGGGCAACTTATTTTAATGACGGATTTAACCGAAACTCGCCGTTTACAAAAACGTGTTGCACATATGCAGCGATTAAGCGCGCTGGGTAAAATGGTTGCGTCACTGGCGCATCAAGTCCGTACACCGCTCTCAGCCGCTATGCTTTACGCCGCTAATTTAGGATCAAAGCGCTTACCCGAAGCATCTCGCGATAACTTTCAAACAAAGTTAATGTCGCGTTTAAAAGATTTAGAAACTCAAGTAAACGACATGCTGTTATTTGCTAAAAGTGGCGATCAGCAAGTTGTTGAGCAAGTTTCAATGCAGCAGCTTTTAACAGAAGTTAAAGCGGGCGCTGATGCGATGGTCGCACTTAATGAAAGTGAGCTGGATGTAAGCTTACCAGAGCCAGATATACAAATAGTCGGTAATAAAACGGCATTGGCCAGTGCTATTCAAAATCTTGTGCACAATAGTATTCAAGTTATTGGCGGCGGTGCAAAAGTAAAAATTAGCGCACAAAGAGATTTAAAAGATTTAGATATGGTTCGTATTAGTGTGAGCGACAATGGCCCAGGTGTTGATTTAAGCCAAAGCGATAAAATTTTTGAACCATTTTTTACTACAAAAAGTCAGGGCACAGGTTTAGGGCTTGCTGTAGTGAGTTCGGTGGCTAGTGCGCACCAAGGTCGTGTTGATGTGACCAATAATACGCAGGGTGGTGCCTGCTTTAGTTTGTTACTGCCTATTAAGGCAACATCTAAACTAGAGGGATCATTATGAGTAACACTATTTTAGTTGTCGAAGATGACGCAGGGCTTCGTGAAGCCTTAATAGATACCCTTGAAATGTCGGGTATTGAATGTGTTGCAGCCAACAGTGCTGAGCAAGCAATGATATTGCTTAAAAAAGATCAATTTTCGCTTGTTGTAAGCGACGTGCAAATGGGCGCAATGAGTGGACTTGATTTACTACGCAGTATTAAATTAAACCACCCTGATTTGCCTGTATTGATGATGACGGCGTACGCCACAATCGACGATGCGGTAGAAGCCATGCGCCTAGGTGCAATTGACTACATGGCTAAACCATTTGCACCTGAAGTGCTGTTAAATATGGTGAGCCGTTATTTGCCTGAAAAAGCAAAAGAAACCGACGGACCTATTGTTGCTGACCCAACTAGTATTCAATTATTGGAGCTTGCGAGTAAAGTAGCACGCTCTGATGCAAGTGTAATGGTACTTGGCCCAAGTGGTTCAGGTAAGGAAGTACTTGCTCGTTATATTCATGATAAGTCGAGCCGATGTAATGAGCCATTTGTGGCGATTAACTGCGCGGCTATTCCTGAAAATATGCTCGAAGCTACGTTATTTGGTTATGAAAAAGGAGCTTTTACGGGGGCGATTCAAGCATGTCCGGGTAAGTTTGAGCAAGCACAAGGCGGCACTATTTTACTTGATGAAATTACTGAGATGGACTTAGGGCTACAAGCAAAGCTGTTACGCGTACTGCAAGAGCGTGAAGTAGAGCGTTTAGGGGGCCGTAAAACAATTCAGCTCGATGTACGTATTTTGGCAACCAGTAATCGTGATTTAAAAGAAGCTGTAGTAGATAATCAGTTTAGAGAAGATTTATATTACAGGCTTAATGTTTTTCCACTTATGTGGCGACCATTGTGCCAACGCCCAGGCGATATTATTGTATTGGCTAAGCATTTAATTGAGCGCCATATAAGTAAAAGCAAAGAGCCTATGGCGTATTTAGATAAAGCTGCCGAGCAAAAGTTACTGGCTCATGCGTGGCCTGGTAATGTGCGCGAGCTTGATAACGTTATACAGCGTGCACTTATATTGCGAAGTGGCGATACAATAAACGAGCATGCTATTTTTATCGAAAACTTAGTATCTAATAACTTTGTTATGGAGCCTTCATTGGCACCGGCGCAAACCGTATCGCCAACAGAATTAGCACATGCAGACAAAGGTGTTGATAAAAGCACTTTAAGCTCTGCATATTATGATGAAAAGTCGCATGCTGAGGATGAGCCTAAACAAGGTTTGCTAGCGGCAGATACCGGTAGCTATAAAGATGAGCTTAAAGACAAAGAGCATCGCATTATTTTAGAAACCCTTGCACGTTGCCAAGGTAAGCGTAAAGACGTTGCCGAAACGTTGGGCATAAGCCCACGAACTTTACGTTATAAACTAGCGCAAATGCGCGATTTAGGTATTTCACTTCCAGCTTAACCTCCTATAAACCCTAAGTTTGCGCTGCGAACTTAGGGTTGTCAAAACTCTGACTAACACAAATTGAAGTTAACCTATTGTATTTTAATGATTAATTAATTGGCATGTTTTGTGCTTTATTACTTGTAAGAGTTCACTGCGTGTCAGAGATAAATTATGAAAATTCAAAACAGTGCTGTATTTCAAGAAATGCAATCAATGGCTTTAGAAGCCGGCCGTAATAATCAAATAAATAAATTGCCGACTCAAGTTCAGCCTACTTCTACTTCCCAGTTTGGCGACATGCTAAGTGATGCACTAAATACAGTGCACGGTTTACAGCAAGATGCAGGTCAAAAAGTAAAAGCGGTTGAAATGGGTGATCGAAGTGTATCGCTTGCTGAGGCGATGATTGCTTCTCAAAAATCGTCAGTTGCTTTTGAGGCTACAGTACAGGTTCGTAATAAACTTGTTGAAGCTTATAAAGAAATCATGAACATGCCTGTTTAATTAGGTAGTGGAGAATTATTGTGGCGCAATCTAACCAATCTACAGACCTAGCACTTGCTGGCGGCGGTATCGACCAAAGTGGTGGTGATGATCAACAAGAACAAAAGTCAGGCTACTTAAGTGCTTTAAGTGGTGTTGATGTATTGCGCCAAGTAACATTGGTTATAGCATTGGCTATTTGTTTAGCTATCGCGATTTTTATTATTATTTGGGCTCGTCAGCCAGATATGCGCCCGTTAGGCAAAATGCAAACAGAAGAGCTTATTCAAACATTAGACTTTTTAGATGCGCAAAAAATTGAATACCAACTAGATGGCAATGTTGTATCGGTTGATGAAAGCGAATACCAAAACATTAAATTGCTAATGACCCGCGAAGGGTTAGAGCAAGGCCCTGCATCTGGCTCTGACATAATTATGCAAGATATGGGCTTTGGTGTAAGCCAACGCTTGGAGCGTGAACGTTTAAAACATGGTCGTGAACAGCAATTAGCACGCACCATTGAAGAGCTAAATAACATTACTCGCGCCAAAGTATTGTTAGCCATCCCTAAAGAAAACGTATTTGCCCGCAGAGAGAAAAAACCATCCGCTACTGTTGTATTAACACTTAAGCGTGGCCGCTCACTTGACCGTGAAGAAGTAGACTCTGTTGTTGATATGATTGCTTCAGCAGTACAAGGCTTAGAGCCTGCACGTGTTACAGTCACTGACCAAAATGGTCGATTATTAAATTCAGGTTCGCAAAGCTCATTAGCAGCACGCTCTCGTAAAGAATACGATTTAGAACGTAAGCGCGAACAAGAGTATCTTGAAAAAATAGACAGTATTTTAATACCGGTTGTTGGGCTTGCAAACTATACAGCTCAAGTTGATTTGAGTATGGATTTCAGCTCGATTGAGGAAACTCAAAAGCGTTATAACCCAGACCTACCAGCGGTTAGAAGCGAAACCACATTTGAAGAAAATAACATTGGCGGCCTAGCTGTTGGTATTCCAGGTGCGCTTACAAATCAGCCACCGCTAAATTCAAATATTCCTGAGGTTGCTGGGCAAGGTGGTGCAGGCACTGCTACGTCTCCAACACGCAGCCACAAAGAAGCTACACGTAATTATGAACTCGATACAACCATTTCGCACAAGCGCCAACAAAGTGGTGTTATACGCAGAATAAGCGTATCAGTTGCTGTTGACTATATTCCTAAAGTGGGAGAAAACGGCGAAACAACCATGGCCCCGCGCTCGGTAGAGGCATTGTCAAATATTCGTCGCTTACTACAAGGTGGTGTAGGTTTTGATATGCAACGTGGTGATGCACTTGAAGTAGTAACAGTGCCGTTTGTACGTGAAGCAACAAATTTAGCAATAGAAGTGCCACTGTGGGAACAAGACTGGTTTATGAAAATAGCCCGCCTTGTACTAGGCGCCTTAGTTATCATTGTATTGATAATGGCAGTAGTAAAACCAATGCTTAAGCGCTTAATTTACCCAGACGATACACTAGAAGAATACGACGAAGATGCATTAAGTTCCGGCGTAGATATTGGCGACAATACACTTGATATGCTAAATAAAGACTTTGATTCTGCTTCGGTTGGTTTCTCAAGTGATGGTACACTGCAGTTACCGGATTTACATGGCGACGAAGATTTACTTAAAGCAATTCGTGCCCTTGTAGCTAACGAACCAGAACTATCATCACAAGTAGTGAAAGCGTGGTTAACAGAAGATGACTGATCAAGAACAAAAACAACTCCCGCCAGCCTTTGATGTTGATAAGCTCGATGGGGTAGATAAAGCCGCTATATTACTTTTGAGTTTATCAGAAGAAGATGCCGCGCAAATCCTTAAACACTTAGAACCTAAACAGGTGCAAAAAGTGGGTATGGCAATGGCTGGGCTACAGGATTTATCTCAAGCTAAAATTAGCGCTGTACACAACTTGTTTATAGAACAAATTCAAAGCTTTAGTACCATTGGTTTTCAGTCAGAAGACTTTATTAAAAAAGCGCTTACAGCCGCTCTTGGTGAAGACAAAGCTGCTAGCCTTATTGACCAAATTGTTATGGGCTCAGGTGCTAAAGGCTTGGATTCATTAAAATGGATGGACTCTAAGCAGGTAGCAAACATTATTCGTAATGAGCATCCGCAAATTCAAACTATTGTATTATCGTATTTAGAGCCAGAACAGTCAGCTGAGATTATTGCTCAGTTCCCTGAAAAAGTACGCTTAGATTTAACTATGCGTATTGCAAACCTTGAAGAAGTTCAGCCAGCAGCACTGCAAGAGCTAAACGAAATCATGGAAAAACAATTTGCCGGTCAAGCTGGTGCGCAAGCTGCTAAAATGGGCGGCTTAAAAGCTGCTGCAGATATTATGAACTACCTAGATACCAACGTAGAAGGGCAGTTAATGGATTCTATTCGTGAACATGACGAAGAGATGTCGCAGCAAATTCAAGACTTAATGTTTGTGTTTGAAAACTTAATGGATGTTGAAGACCGTGGTATTCAAGCAATCCTACGAGAAGTACAACAAGACGTATTAATGAAAGCAATTAAAGGCACCGACGATGCCCTTAAAGATAAGATACTGGGCAATATGTCTAAGCGTGCAGCCGAAATGCTTGCTGATGATTTAGAAGCTATGGCCCCGGTACGTATAAGCGAAGTAGAAGCGGCGCAAAAAGAGATTTTATCAACAGCGCGTCGTTTATCTGACTCAGGTGAAATTCAGCTGGGCGGCGGCGGTGGCGAGGAGTTCCTGTAAACTATGAGCAAACTCAAAGGACGCACACTTCACGCTGATGAAGCAGATGAATTATTAAAAAACTGGGCTATTCCAGATGTAGCACCAGATGAGAGCAGCTTTGGCAATCGCTCTACGGCTTACGGCACACCGCTTAGTGAGTTGTACAAAAAAGAATTAGCCGAAGAAATGCCTATTGATGAGCCACAAGAACCAGAACTCCCTGCGCTTACCATGGTTGAGCTTGAACGCATTAGACAAGACGCGTACGAAGAAGGCCTTAAACAAGGTCATGAGCAAGGCTACATAGACGGCTTTGAAAAAGGCGTTGGCGAAGGTAAAGAAGCAGGCTACAAAGAAGGCTTAGAGCAAGGTAAAACACAAGGCCTTGAAGATGTAAAACCATTAATTGAAGAGCAGTTAACAAGTTTAAAAGCCATTTTAGAGGGGCTAACTGCACCGCTAGATAAAGTGGACGAACAAGCCGAGAAGCAATTAGTACAACTTGCTAGCATGTTAGCGGAAGCTGTTATTTATCAAGAAGTAAAAACATCGCCAGATGCGATTTTACATACGTTAAAGCAAAGTATTGATTCACTTAATGCGGAGCAAGAAAAAGTACGAATCCATTTAAACCCCGAAGACTTAGAACTCATAAAAGAGAGCTATGGCGAACAAACCATTATTGATAATAACTGGCAATTAATGGCAGAACCCACTCTTGAACGCGGTGGCTGTGAAGTTAAAACAGCGCAATCGTCACTCGACATGACCCTTAAAACACGTGTCAGAGAAACGTTGGATAGTTTTTTGCATAATAGTGGTATCTAACTATTTTATTGGCGTGTTATGTCAACTCAACGTGCACCTTTAAGCGAACGCTTATCTCAATATCAACAACATATTAAAACTCCAGCGCCTGCTGTGGCAGG
>NZ_AUTI01000081.1:0-4540 GCF_000497995.1 Pseudoalteromonas sp. TB25 | reverse complement strand
CTTGAATGGCTTCTATTGATTTAACACCAAATACAGGAGCTGGCGATACAATAATAACTTGGTCGTGGCTTAATAGGCTTTCTTCAAGCTCTGTGAGGCGCTCCCAATCAAGTAGCCCTGAAGGTTCGTTAAAGTTTTGCTCATTTCGCCAGCGGTGCGTACGTGTATCTAGCACCACTACTTTGGGTATTGTAGTAAGTTCGTAATGCCAAAAACTAAAATCATTTAGTGGTTTATCAAATACTTTAAACTGCCATAAATTATTAGCAGTACGGCTTTGCTTAAAAGGTGTTAGCAACTCGCCTGTTTTATTTAGTGCATCGTTCCCCATTCCCTGAAAAAGCCAATAACTAATTAAACCGTTATTAATGATTCGTTTACTACTTGGGTTTTCATTTATAGCTTGCTCCCACCCAGCGGTGAGATTCCAATCATCGGTTACATCGTGATCGTCAAACATCATTAACGTCGATACATTGGCAAACAATCGCTCTACTTCACTTAAACCTTTTGCATAGTCAATTAATGCTGTTTTTTCAGCATTAAAAATAGTTTTGTTTTGCTCGCTTTGACCTAAATACGTTGCGTTTTGTATATCAACGCATTGCCAAGCAGCGGCGCTAAAGTTTAATAAATAAAGCGCTATATATTCTTCAAAGTGAATAAGGTGGTTATACGCTTTTACACTTGAAAAGTGAGGTTCGTCTTTTTTTAGCCAATAACCTACACCTAACTTTGAGCGTTTTTGCCACGGCGTTTTTGGTAAAAACAAATGGCGATTATAAAGTTGCTCATTTATATCGTCGGGTAGCTCAATGGCAAGTGGTTGCTCTTTATAAATACCTAGGGCTTTAATTAACTGATGAACAGCTAATAACATGGGGCCAGCTACATCGTCGGCATAAACCTGATCACCGCTCAGTAATAGCAATTGTGCGCCTTGGTTATTATTACCGCGCTGAGTATTTTGCCAGTGACTTGCAGGCACTAAGCTGTCTTTTGCTGGATGATGTGCATTACGGCAGGAGCCATGCAAAATATCACTCAGTTTACTGGGTATTACAAATGCAGGCGTTATTTGATTGCTATAGCACCACGGCGATAAATCGATTGCTGTATCGTCAATTATGAGTTCATAGCTTAATAAGCTATCTAGAGGGAGTTTGTTGTCTATTGGCTTTATAATAACGAAATGCAGGTATAAATGTTCGCCCAAAGAAACAGTATGTTGATCGCTATAACACTCAACATTTAATAAGTTTATTTGGCAGTTTGCAGGCTTGGAGGTAGCAAACTGAATACAAACTCCAGTTTGCTCTGCACGGCGCACCATTGGCCCCATTAGTAAAATAGGAAGGTTTGCCGTGTGAGTAATCATGTATTTAGCCTTTAGCTGCTAATTTAAATAAAGAATAAAAGTTTTCGGTAGTCGCTTTAGCAAGTTCATTAAAGCTAATGCCTTTAAGTTCGCTAATGTAATAAGCTACATCTTCTACGTATGCTGGCTGGTTTGTTTGCCCACGATACGGTACCGGTGCTAAATAAGGCGAGTCGGTTTCTATTAATAATCTATCAAGCGGTATTTGCTTTACTACTTCTTTTAACTCAATAGCATTTTTAAAGGTAACAATGCCCGAAATAGAAATATAAAAGCCCATGTCTATGGCTTTTTTTGCCATATCCCAATCTTCGGTAAAGCAATGTAATACACCACCGCAGTTTTCGGCCTTGTGCTCACGCATTAAATTAATGGTATCGCTGCGGGCATCACGTGTATGAATAATTAACGGTTTTTGTAATTCGTTAGCCACTTCAATATGCCCAACAAAGCTTGCTTGCTGCACTGCATGAGTATCTTTTGAATAGTAGTAATCAAGACCCGTTTCGCCAATAGCAACGACTTTGTCGTGTGAAGCTAAGTCGATTAGTTGCTGTTTATTAAGGGCGTCTTTTTGATCAAGTGGATGTACACCGCATGAGGCTGATACATCGTCGTAATGCTTAATTTTATCAAGCATGCTTGGAAACTGATCAAGCGTTACGCTTACACATAAAAAGTGCTCTATTTGCTTTGCACGCGCTTTATCAAGAACTTGGTCAAGGTTTAAGTCTAGTTTATCAAAATCAAGACGGTCTAAATGGCAATGAGAATCTACAATCACTATAAGGCCTGTATTATGTTCAGGGTTTAAATTTGTTCGTTTAATTTATTATCTTAGCAATTAAAAGAACCCAATATAGGGCGGCGTTAATCTCAATGAAAAACCGACCCTATAACTACATGGTATATGTTTGATCGCCTGAGTTTAACATAGTCCCAAGCAGCTTTTCGATTTTAGCGTTTAGGTTTGTTTTATCATCTAAAAAACTAATACCAATACCTGGAGGATTAGAGCTTTGTGCACCTTGTGGCGTGATCCACGACACTTTACCTGTCACTACGTCATCTTCTAAGGCATCGGGCAAAGTGACTCTAAGCGCTAATGAATGCCCTGCTTCGTAACGCATATTAGTACGTACAAATAAGCCACCTTTTTTTAAGTAAGGCATATAACAACGGTATAACTCGTCTAAATCGTCTATGTCTACTAGTAGTTCTTGCATGATTAATCCTTTTAAGAATTTCGCAATGTGTATGCTAATCGTGATACAGCAAGCGGTAAATTAAGGCCAAGTACTTGTGTGTTATTTTGTAAAAACTCGCCTAATGCATTTTGCGCACTTTGATAAGCGTCAAAACTCATACCTTGCAGTAATTGCTGCTTTAGTTGCACGCTTAAAAATAAAGTAAATATTCGAACAAGCTCAGGCTGTTTATTTATTATATCGACTAACGCTTTGAAATTATGGCTTTGTTTAAACTCAGTTGCAAACTTATAAAGTGTATCAATATTTTTTAGCTGGTCTTGCTGTTGCCAATGCTTTACTTGCAGCGGTTGGTTATAAAAAAGTGCTAACCAACTATAGTTAGGAATATCTAATGTCTCTAGCCATTGCTGAGCAAGTGCTGTATTAGTTATTTTTACGTCACTTTTAGCGCATCGACTTAAAATAGTTGCAGGGAGCTGTTCTGGTTGGCTTGTGGTTAATATTAAAAAGCGGCTATTAGTTGGCTCTTCAAGTGTTTTTAATAATGCGTTAGCTGCTGCTGTGGTCATTTTTTCGCAATTTTCGATTATCGCGACTTTATTGCCATTTTGCGCTGCAGAGTGATTCATAAAATCACTAATACCACGAATATCATCTACACCAATACTTTGCCCATCAACTTGCGTTAAACGTTTGTCGGGGTGAGTGCCAGCCAGGTTAAGTAAACAGCTTTTACACTGTCCGCAAGGTTTTAGCATACTGTTTTGCACAGCTACCTGCTTAGCTATATTTTGGCATAACAAAGCATTCCCAAGCTCATCACTTAGCTCAAACTTACCTACGCCAACAGGCCCACAAAATAATTGCGCATGATGAAAACGCTCTGCGCAATAACTTTTCGCTAAACGTGCTTGAGTATCATGTAGCCAAGGCAATGGCATATTATTTTAGGCCTTCAAAAAATGAATGCAGTACATTGGTAATATCGCGATGTACTTTATCAATACTTTGGTTTGCATCGACCGTTTTAATGGTGTTGTCGTCATTAGCAAGTTCAACATAACGCATACGTGTACGCTGAAAAAACTCAATGGCTTCTTGTTCAATACGGTCAAGCTCGCCACGCCCTTTTGCACGTTCAAGGCCTACCACTGGGTCAATATCAAGGTAAATAGTTAAATCTGGCTTTAAGCCTTTTAACACCATTGACGAAAGTGAAGCTAATGTATTTGAGCTAATACCACGCCCACCACCTTGATACGCCTGAGACGATAAATCATGACGATCGGCAAGTACCCATTGGCCTTTATCAAGCGCAGGGGTAATAACATTGTGCATTAGCTGCGAGCGAGCTGCGTACATAATAAGCAATTCGGTTTCAAAGGCAATCTCTTCTTCATGCTCTGCTTTTACAAGCGTACGAAGCGATTCAGCCAGTGGCGTGCCGCCAGGTTCGCGCACGTTAATGAAGTCTATTTTTTGTTTGTTCAAAAAGTCTTGGCATAGCGAAATAGCGGTTGATTTACCCGCGCCTTCTAGCCCTTCTATTACTATAAATTTTGGTTTCATAAACTATTAATTCTTTTTATTTAATATATACGTTTTAACTGCTGCGTTATGCTGTTTTAACGTGGTTGAAAATTGGTGGCTACCATCGCCTTTTGATACAAAGTAAACATATTCACTTTGCGGCGGATTAACTGCAGCTAAAATAGCGGCTTTTGATGGCATTGCAATCGGTGTTGGCGGTAAACCATTAATACGATACGTATTGTAGGGCGTATAATCGCGCAAATCTTTACGTTTAATATCACCATCAAAGTCAGCGCCTAGCCCGTATATTACGGTTGGATCGGTTTGCAGGCGCATATTGGTGTTTAATCGATTAACAAACGCTGATGCAATTAACGGACGCTCGCTGGCAAGGCCTGTTTCTTTTTCAATAATTGAA
>NZ_AUTI01000080.1:0-4740 GCF_000497995.1 Pseudoalteromonas sp. TB25 | reverse complement strand
AAGCCACATGATTGAATCTGGTAAAGGCGGCGTTATAGTTAATATGTCGAGCGTAGCGCGCGCAGGTAACATAGGCCAAACAAACTACGCAGCATCAAAAGCAGGCGTAGTGGCACTTACCACCACATGGGCTAAAGAACTTGGCCGATTTGGTATACGTGTAGGCGCTATTGCACCAGGTGTAATAAGTACCGCCATGACAGACGCCATGAAGCCAGAAGCCAAACAACGTATGCTCGCGGTAACGCCAGTAGGGCGCTTAGGCGAAAGCGACGAAATTGCCCATACTGCACAATACATAATTGAAAACGACTTTTTTACCGGTCGCGTGGTTGAAATAGACGGCGGCATTCGTTTGTAAACCGAACTGGATTAAGGTTGATTAAAAGCATAGCTCTTTGGGTTATGCTTTTTTGTTTTAAATCGAGGAGTTTATAATCTTGAAAAAGGGCTGATAACGGCGTTGGCATTTTGTTGTGAAATTAGTTGCTCGTTTGCTTTTAATAAAACCTAATGAGAGTGGCTTATTAATCACTTCTTTAAATAAAAAGCTCAACGCATTTAAGGCTTGTGTTTGAGTGTTAGGAGCAGCATTTTGTTGGTTGAATAAACGAGTTTAAAAAAGCTAAAAAAAGTTCGACCTCATTATCTCCCATCGTTGTTGGGTGCCTCATAGAGTTAAATCGAATAAACGAAGCTATCCAGTATAAGTACGCTTTAATAGTACTTTTAGCATAACGCTTTAGATACATTTGTTCGGCTATCATAGTTAAAAAGGTGATTTCATGATATTAAGCTCGAATAAAGTGCGGCTGTGTGTATAGACAGTGCTTATTGTTTTGTCCAATATTACTGATCTCCACCATTTCGGTGTATTTCTACATTAAGGAAAAAACTTATAGTTAACTAATTGTTTACAGGTGTTTATTTGATGATTAAGATAAATGCACTGTAATATATGGACATTTGTCTGTTTATAAAACGACAAATGTCGTAGACAAAATTGTTATATGCCTAAAATAGTCATTAGTATAATATCTAACATGGTACATCTTTTGCTTTAATATCAAATATCTATTAATGCACGAGGAGTTTAATATGAATATTTCAAATGTAGGGCAAAACTATTCCATTACGACAGCATCTAGCGGCAATAAAATGCCGACTGAATCTATTGCTGTAGAAAAAAACATAAACCAAAATAATTCACAACCTACAAAGATTGATATGAGAAACATATCAATTGATGAAATTAATACATTAATTAAATCAGGGGAAAGTGCTTTACTTGATGTGGTGCCATTTATACCATTAAATGTTCTTGAACAATATAATAATGATCCCGAAAAAATAGGTAAAATCAAAGTAGACTTAATTGGGCAAGTTGAAAAATCTATAGATTTAAAAAAAAGCATTGGTGAGAATACTGACTTTTTATCAGGTGTTTTAAATAAATTTAAAGATCTTGACGGTAAACAGCTAAATGGAAAGGTTGATATCTTAGCATAATACGGCATCTAACAAGCAAATAAACTAGGACAAAAAACAGTTGGCTTTTTGCTCCTTCGTCGCCATTTTAGCCAACAATTTTTTGCCTGTTATTTGGGCGTTATAACCAAAGGAGCTGTAGTGGATGGAATCAAAAGTAAAGTTAACTGGTGGCACGTTATTCGTAATAGCGTTAATTGTTCTCTTTTTGGGGAATGCACGTTCCATAGAAATTGTAGAAAAACTAGATGAGATACAGTCTGATGTTTCTAGTTTAAAAAGTGAAGTTGCATCTTACAAGCAGCAAGTTGAAATATTGAAAAATGAAAACGTTAACTTAAAAGAACAGCTTAGAAGTGGTAATTAGTTATAACAAGCTGTTAAACAAGGACAATGCTCCTGACCCGTTTTAGTGGACACCTCCTCATCACTTTGAGGAAAATAATGATTAGGATGACACCTATCCTAATCATTAGGAAAAAAGCCAACAAAAACAGTATGAAGAGTGCACTATTATAAATAATGAATCACGCAAAAAGCTGAGCTATGTAGACAAAATGAAAGTAAAAATAGACAGCACAATCGGGCTACGATAGCTGTTTATTAAAGAATGGCAAACGACTCGGCTGTATTAAACCGGCTTTCCTTTAAATAAAAAGCGGAATATTACAGTGAACAAAGGCATGAATAAACTGACCTTACGGGGTCAAGCGAAAGTCAATGCCTTTACTTTATTGTGTGGCAACTGTATTGCCTTGCTCATAATATAGAAAAGCTGCAAAACACGATGAATTAAGAAGGGTAAGCCCTCTTACTCTAAATAAAAGCCACTCAACCACCCTTAATCCCTTCCAAAACGCCAATTAAAACAATATCAAACACTTCTATATTCTGTGTAAAAAGACAGTAATCAATTGAACCAAAATAGGAACTCAGCTATGGTTTGTTTATCAATAAAAATAATTAAAAAACGAGTTAATCTACAGGCTCGTTATATGTACAAGGAGAGTTCAGTTGATGCGTTACCTATTATTTTTACAGTTGATAATACCTTTTTATTCTTTTGCTGAAATTAACCTTCCTCTGCAAAAAGAACTAATTGAAATGGAAATTGAAGATCAACATATTCGAAACGAAATAGGAGAAGCTGGGTGGCAAAACCCGCCTAAAGCACTCCTAGAACAAATGATGAAAATAGATGAAAGTAATACAGGAAAACTTAAAGCTATCATTAAAAAGCATCATTGGGTAACAAGGGATTTAGTCGGAGTTAAAGGAGTTGGAGCAGCATTTTTAGTCATTCAGCATTCACCTGATGTTGCATTTAAAGTAAAAATGCTTCCTTATTTAAAACAATCATATTTGAATGGAGAAGGTGTTAGCGGACAACAAGTTGCTCTTTTAACTGATAGAGTTCTTATTGCACAAGGAAAGAAACAAATCTATGGTACTCAAGCTGACGTGAGTGAAGTTAAAGTTGTGTTTAGCCCTATAGAAGATGAAACTAATGTAGATATGCGGCGTAAAGAAATGAATATGCCCTCTTTAGATTTTTACTTAAAAATAATGGAAAAAATGTACGGGATTAAAGAACACCCTGAAATAGTCTTAAATTAATGTACATTTAACAAAACGTCCTGAGGTGGGCGACTAGTAAAATTTGGCTATTAATTGTGGGAAGCTGAAAATAGTAAGTAAGATTTCAAAAACTTTATAACAAGGAACGTATATGAATTTATCTGAAGGCAAAACTGTAATTGAGTTTGAAATATCAGAAACAGGCCACCAAATTGTTGAAGCTAAAATTAACGGTAAATTGTTACGTTTTATTTTAGATACTGGCGCTGGCGCATCTGTTTTAGACAGGGGATGCCTAAGTGAGTTAGGCATTGAAGAAAAACTCAATGTTGAAAATGCAGCAGGCTTAGGCACTTCGGATCACGCTATGGGAGATATAGAAGTTGATTCAATTGAGTTTGGTAGTGCCTTGTTTGAAAGTCCTGCCTTTGTGTCACTTAATCTTGACCATGTACAGGTGGCGGGTGGTGAAAAGGGAGTACATGGCTTGTTAGGCTCTCCCTTTTTTATTCAATACCAAGCAGTTATCGATTTTTCAAAAAATAGGTTAGAGCTTTTAAATAAAAAAATTAAATAACTAACCTAAACTTTGTTCTTTAGTCGGTTTAAGCTAACGCACCATGTTTATGGGTTTTACTATGACATGGTGCGACAGTTGTTATTGTTTACAATTTGTATTTTAAAGCTACTTTTCTAGTTCTTTTCTAATAACTCTTTTCTTATAATTTCAGCCCCTGCGCTCAAGGCATTTAGTTTACCTCTGGCTATATGGTGAGGTAGTGGAGCCATGCCGCAGTTTGTACACGGGTAGAGCTTGTCGGCATCTACAAATTGCAGTGCTTTACGTAGCGTATTAGCTACTTCTTTTGGCGTTTCGATAGTGTGATTTGCTACATCAATTGCGCCTACCATTACTTTTTTACCGCGAATAAGTTCTAGTAAATCCATTGGTACATGCGAGTTATGGCACTCTAGTGAGATAATATCGATATTAGATTGCTGAAGCTTAGGGAATGCTTCTTCGTACTGTCGCCATTCAGATCCTAGTGTTTTTTTCCAATCTGTATTTGCTTTAATGCCGTAGCCATAGCAAATATGCACGGCGGTTTCGCATTTGAGCCCTTCAATTGCGCGCTCTAAACAGGCGATTCCCCAGTCGTTCACTTCATCAAAAAATACATTAAACGCGGGCTCGTCAAATTGGATGATATCAACGCCGGCGGCTTCTAATTCTTTTGCTTCTTGGTTGAGAATTATGGCAAATTCCCATGCTAGTTTTTCGCGGCTTTTATAATGATCGTCGTAAAGCGTGTCGATCATTGTCATTGGGCCTGGCAATGCCCATTTTATTGGTTGCTTGGTTTGCTTGCGTAAAAATTTAGCGTCTTCAACAAACACAGACTTTTGACGGCTAACAGGGCCAACCACTGTAGGTACACTTGCGTCGTATCGGTCACGAATTTTTACTGTTTTGCGTTTTTCAAAATCAACACCGTTTAGGTGCTCTATAAACGTAGTTACAAAATGCTGCCTTGTTTGCTCGCCATCGCTAACAATATCAATACCGGCTTGTTGTTGGTCGAATAATGACAAGCGTAGGGCGTCGTGTTTTCCTTGGGTTAATTCGTCACCTTGTAATTTCCAAGGTGACCAAAGTGTTTCTGGCTCCGCAAG
>NZ_AUTI01000079.1:0-587 GCF_000497995.1 Pseudoalteromonas sp. TB25 | reverse complement strand
CGTCTACAGACCGTAGCATGATGCGCCGTACGATCGAGTTGGCCCCCCCGTGCCACTCATCGGTTGGGAGTTTGGTGGCGTAGGCCCAGTTATTGAGCCAACCAATGGCATAGCGAGAAGCAAGGCGTTCGGCGTCATTGTGGCGAGGGTCTTCCCATGTCACTGCGGCATAAAAGTCGGCGCCGAAGTCTAGCCATTGAGGTTCATCGCTATCCACGGTGAAATTTTTTCCGTCCCATACTCCGGTCCAGTACAGGGTTCCCGTGGTCATTCCTTTTTTAAAGCCGTTCGCGCCAGTTGCCAGCACCCATCGTGTAGTTGCACTGTCACCGTTGACCGACATTTGGAATAGGTCGGGACATTCCAGAATCCCAAGGTCGTCGCGCTCGAACCCAGACTGATACTTCCAATGCTTCAAATCGGGCGACGTGTAAAAGCCGATCTTATGACCCTCAGCCAGCACCATCAGCCATTCATTGCGCGTGTCGTCCCAGATGATCTTAGGATCACGCCAATGCTCGGATCCAGGGTTGTCCATGACAGGATTGTCGTGGTACGCCTTAAATCGATAGCCGCCGTCAGTCGAG
>NZ_AUTI01000078.1:0-2708 GCF_000497995.1 Pseudoalteromonas sp. TB25 | reverse complement strand
CCGGCTTTAGCCGCTTGCAGCTCGTAGCAGTAATCGCCAAATGGGTTGTTTATTCCAAGTGCTTTACCTTGCAGCCAAAAGTGATGAAATTCACCCGCCCAACATTCTTTGCCCGTTGCGCCAAATGAGTGAATATAATGCGTGTTTTCATCGCCCCAGTTTTCAAAGCTAATACCTAATTTAAAGCTTGCTTGAGTGGCTTTCATAAATGCTTGCTCGTTTATACCCAGCAATTTATGAAATGTACGAATAGGCGGAATTGTTGCTTCGCCAACACCTACAGTGCCAATATCGTCAGATTCAACAAGGGTTATGTTTATATTGTTACCAACTAGTTTAGCAAGTGCCGCTGCGGCCATCCAACCTGCAGTGCCGCCTCCAGCAATTACTACGTTTTTAACAGCGTTTGTTTTAGTCATTATGTGGCTGCCCATTATTTGATAAAAGATGATTTAAAAGCGCGCGATTACTTGGCAGTCCATTTAAGCACTGCGCTATTTTTTCGCGATTTTGCTGATAATAGTAATCCCCAGCGCGTGGGTCGTTAAATGTATTTTGTGCAGATACTGTTTGTGTATCAAAGCCCATGCCATATAAAACGTATTGGTAACTACTTGATGAAAACACTTCTTCGTTTTCAATAAAATCAAAGCGGCTAGGGGGTTGAAATTGCCAAAGTTTAAGTAAGTTTTGCAGGCGCTCGGGCGCGGTATTTAAATTACTAATATCTTGCCAATAAGGAGTGTCGTCGCGCTCGCTTAGCACATAATGAAGTTTTAAAAACTCAATAACGCGCTGCCAACGAGTGCTAAAACGCTCATTAAAACGCGTTTCAAGCTGGCTCATGTGGGTGCGGTTTTGCGGGAGTTGCTCGCTTATCATGCTAATTGAAAGCTCAACCATAGCAAGAGCTGACGCTTCAAGCGGCTCTAAAAAGCCAGCAGACATACCCACGGCAACACAGTTTTTAATCCAAAATTTTTGCCTGTAACCAGGGCTGAATTTTAATACGCGGTAGTTAAGTTGCTCAGCTTGTTGCTCACTGGTAGTTTTAGCTATGTAGCTTTTTAGAGTATTTGTTGCGCTTTCATCACTTTGATATTTACTGCTAAATACATAACCTGTACCACGGCGCGTTGGTAGGGCTATATCCCAAATCCAGCCGTTACTTTGCGCTGTAGATAGCGTAGCAGAGGCAATTGGTTGATTGATGTGTGCATTAGGTATTTGCGCCGCAACAGCGCTGTTATTAAATAAAATATGATCTTGCGCTATAAACTCATTATTAAAATGCTCATCAATTAAACGAGCACGAGAGCCTGAGCAATCTATAAATAAATCACCTGTTATATCGCCATTATTATTTGTTTTTAATGAAGCAATATAACCATGTTCGTCGTTAATAACCTCGGTTACATCGTCAATAATATGTGTAACGTTTAGATTTTTAACACAGTGATTTTTTAAAAACTCAGCAAATTTACCCGCATCTAAATGATAGCCATAGTTGGTGACCGCTGCATATTCGGGTGTTTGTAATTGCTTTGGTGCAAGTGCTGCTTGGCATACAAAGCTTTGCATATTAACAACGTCGGCAAATTTTTGATCAGGTGCAATACGTTGCCAGCTGGCGTGTAAATTGGTTTGCTCATAGCCTTGTGGATTCATAAAAGGGTGGTAGTAGTTTTCTCCCTCACTGAGGTTGCGCCAATTTATAAATTTAGAACCTTGCTTAAATGATGCGTCGCACTGGGTTATAAAATCAATTTCTTTAATGCCAATGCGCTGCAGCGTGTTGCGCATTGACGGCCATGTACCTTCGCCCACACCCAATATAGGCACGTTTGCTGACTCCACTAACGTTACATTAAGGTGCGGGTGTTCGGCAGCTAATAAGCCTGCGCTTAGCCAGCCGGCAGTGCCACCACCTAAAACGACTATTTTTGTTATTGGTTTGGTCATGAGTTAACACCCTAAAGTTGATAACAATTAAACTAGCATTAATACTGTTTTAAATACAAAAAAGCCGCTAGTAAAAACTAACGGCTTTGCTTTGTATTACCTTTAGAAGTTGTAACGCATACCAATATTGTAACGTGCACCTAGCTGTTGTAAGTTCCACAATTGGGCTGACGTACGGCCATGTTCGCGGCTGTTTTGCTCAGTAATGTTAAGGCCTTCAACAAAAAACGATAGTTGTTCGCTGTAGTTGTACGCAACATTAAAGTCGATTTGATAATATTCTTCAGTAAAGCCTGGCTCATTTACGTATCGAGCTGCGCTATTTAAAAACTTATCACGCCAGTTGTAAGCAATACGTGCCTGAAAATCATCGTTTTCGTACATTGCAATAAAGTTAGCTGTATCGCTTAAACCCACTAGTGCAAATTGTGTTGTAGTAGGGTCAGCGTTTACATCAAAGTCTATGTCGCCATTAACTGTGGTGTAGTTTGCTTGCACACCAAAACCGCTTTCACCAAAAAAGTGCTGAAAGGCAATTTCGAAACCATCAATGGTGGCATTTTTATTGTTGGTAGGTACTTGCGCTGTAAATTCTAGTAATGGGTCATCGCTGTTAGCAATTACATCGTAAGCGGCTTCAAACTCTTCGTAGGTCATAGAGTCAAAATCAACGCCATTTTCTGTTGCGGCAACCATTTGAAATAAGTTTGAATCGGTTAGAGCAAGTCCGCGAGATTCTAGCTCAG
>NZ_AUTI01000077.1:0-2504 GCF_000497995.1 Pseudoalteromonas sp. TB25 | reverse complement strand
CTTGTTAATATAGCCGCTGGTGGCGGTGCATTGAGTGAAATTAACTTTGGTCACCCGTCGGGCACCCTAAAAGTAGGTGCTGAGGCTAAAAATAATGCTGGCAACTGGCTAGTTACCAAAGCAAGTATGAGCCGAAGTGCACGTGTATTAATGGAAGGGGTTGTAAGAGTTCCTTACTAGTCACTGGTGAAGTTAAGCGCAACTAAACATTTATTTTAGTTAAGCAAACAAATTTTATAAACGTTTGCTTAGCTAAAGTAAAACCTACTCACACTCGTTAGAAATAATCCTTTTTCATTAATTTTTCGAATTATCGTCTTTTTTATCTCTCATCCACCGCATTTACTTGAAGAATATAATTAACAAACTAGATTGTATGTAATATTCATTTAATAAAGTGAATATATTGTATCAATATGTGCTGGTTCTTTATGAGTGTCTATAGGTTATTGAATAATAGAGATGCTGATAAAGAAGTAGCTCATAGAATAAAGATAAATACTTCTATAAAACGTATAAATATGTAGCATAACTATATAGCTTAATGGTATTTTTAATGTTCTAGTAACAAAAGTTATGATTGTGTACTTTTTTGATGCTTTTTTGAATATAAAAGCTTGCATAAATCACTATCAACTAAACTAATTTCTGATACTCATTCCAGGCTATCAAGGAGAAATAAATGGTAAAGCGTACGATCAAATTTACACCTATTGCAGCTTCAGTTGCACTTACATTAGGCTTAACAGCATGTGGTTCTGATAACGACAGAAATATTCCTGTTACACCTGTAGAATCTTTCACTGCAACGGGTGATGCACAATTTAACATTGAAGTAACAGGTAAAGCAGTTAAAGGTTCAATGAAAAGTGCAGTAGTAACTGTAATGACTTTAGATGCATCTGGTCAAAGCGTTCCTGTTGCATTTCGCTCAGCTGCTTCAGCAGAGGCTGAGTCTTTTTCTGAAGAAGCACTATCACAAGATGCTGCAGATGCAGCGGTAGAAGCAAGTAAAATTGCCGCTAATCCTGAAGTGCTAACTGATGAAAACGGTCGTTACAGCATCTACCTAGATGATGATTTTACTGGACCTGTTTACATTACTGTTAAAACGTCTGAAGAAGGCGATGATAGCTTTTTACGTTGTGATGCTTACGTAGGTTGTGGCACTTACGATGAAGCGCCAGAAGTTGACGACGAAAATGATGGCGATACTGATATTGAGTTTGGCGAATGGTACAAAACTGACCTAGAGCTTTCTGTTGTTAAGTTTATTCCAGCTGTTGAAGCAGATACATCTGGAGCGAGCGGTGCAGCTGGCGACGATAATGTTATAGGTTCTTATAAAGCTAATGTTACTTTTTTAACATCGTTAGTGGCAGGTCTTCTTCTTGACTCAGGTTCAAGTGTAGATGAAGACGCTATTGCTACAGCTAGCTTAAACACTGTTGTACAAGTAATGGGTCAAGACGCAGCACTTTTACTTTCTGCTATTATTGGCGATTTATCTAACGGCGGCGCTGTAGATTTAAGCAATGTTGATGGCGAAGAAGAACTTACTGACGGTATTTTAGCAATTGCACAGCTTTCATCTTCAATTCAAGGTTTACCTTCAATTGGTGATGTAATGAGCAGCATTAAAGCTGGTATTAAATCAGGCCAGTTTAAAGGTAATACTGACGCTGGCATTGCTGCAATAGCTACAATGTTACAAACAGCAATTACAAATACTGCAAACATTTTTGTTGCTGTAGCAACGGGTGATGAAACTGCAATTGAAAACGCTTTAAAAGCGGCATTCTCTATTAACAACCCTAATGCAACACAAGCACAAATTGATGCGTTTGCCGCTAATTCAGTAGGTATTGCTAAAAAAGCAAAAGCAGCTAAAGACAAAGCTGTTAAAAATGGTGCAGCAACTGATGCCGGCCTTGCAGCCGCTGCAGTAAAAGTTAAAAAAGCACTAGAAGTAATTGGTTGTACTGGTGCAGAGTGTACAGTTGGAGATGATTTTTATACAGCTCTAGCAGCTGCTTTAACAGTAGAAGTTACAGCTTCACAGACTGCACTTACTGCATTAGAAATGGATATTGAAACAGCTCAAAGTTCACTTGCTGATGTTCAAGCAATGGGTGGCGATGCTCTTACAGCTGATAACGCAGCTGCATTTGTAAGCGCTGTAACATTACTGAAAAATGAAGCTGCTACTGCTGGTTTAACAGCTAAAGCGGGTTCTATTTTTGTTAAATCACAAGGTTATGTAACTGCTGCAAAAGCGTTAGTTACTCAAAGCTCTGATTACCAACAGATTCTTGATTCTGCAACGTCTTTACAAACAGACGCAGGTGTTGCTGTAACTGACACCGTTGCATACGACGCTGCATTAGCTGCACTAGTAGCGGAAGCAGAAGCAGCGATTGAAACGTTTGATATTGCTCTTGCTGCTGCAAAACTAGTTGCTGAAGACACTGCAGACGTTGCTGATGAGAAAAAATCAGCAGCAG
>NZ_AUTI01000076.1:0-3206 GCF_000497995.1 Pseudoalteromonas sp. TB25 | reverse complement strand
AACAAGCCAAAATAACAAAAATAAGATTGGAGTCACTGCTATGAGCAAAAGCCCTATAACTACCCATATACTTGATACAAGCACCGGAAAACCAGCAGCAAATGTTGCTGTTAAGCTATTTAAACTTACAAATAACGAATGGGTACAACTAACCCAAGGCAAAACCGATTCCGATGGGCGAATTACCGATTGGCTAAATACAGAAGTAGAATTTGCAACCTATAAGCTAGTATTTGATTTAGATAGTTATTACCAAAACCAACCTACCCCTGCGTTTTACCCAGAGGCGCAAATAACGTTTAGATTACAAGATACTAAACATCACCATATTCCGTTGTTGCTTAGCCCGTTTGGCTACTCTACATACAGAGGTAGCTAATAATGAGCACGCAAAACAATAATAACTTAACAGTAGTTTGTGCCGATATACTCGACTTTGTTGACGACCCTGCCATTGCTGGCGAAAACGCCCATCGTTTTTTTGAAAAAGGCGCATTAGTTATCAAGCACGGCAAAGTAGTTAAGCTTGGCTATGAGCAAGACATACTGCCTACAATTGATAAATCAGCGCGTGTTATCCGCCACGATGGTAAGCTCGTTATGCCTGGTATGATTGACACACACATACATTTGCCGCAAACCGAAATGGTAGGCGCGTATGGCGAGCAGCTTTTAAGTTGGCTCACCGAATACGCCTTCCCAACCGAAAAAAAGTTTACCTGTGAGCATTATTCAAAAGAGATATCTAACCGCTTTTTAGACGAGCTGCTGCGCAATGGCACAACCACTGCCCTTGTATTTGGCACTGTGCATCCGCAATCGGTTGATGCGTTTTTTAAAGAATCACAAAAACGCAATTTACGCATGATTGCCGGTAAAGTAATGATGGACCGTAACTGCCCTGACGACTTATCTGATTGCGCGCAAACAAGTTATGACGAATCTAAAGCCCTCATCGAAAAATGGCACAATATTGATAGGTTAAGCTACGCAGTTACACCGCGTTTTGCCCCCACATCAACCCCTGAGCAACTTCAAAAATGTACTCAGTTGCTTGAAGAATACCCAGACACCTACCTGCATACACACTTATCTGAAAACAAAGACGAGTGCGAATGGGTAAAAGGACTATTTCCAGAAGCCGAAGATTACTTAGGCGTGTACGAGCAAGCAAAAATGGTACGTAAACGCTCAGTATTTGCCCATAGTATTCATTTATCTGAGCGCGAGCTATGCTGCCTTGCAGATAACAATGCGGCAATATCGCACTGCCCTACCTCAAACCTATTTTTAGGATCAGGACTTTTAAATTTAAAAGCCTGTGAAGAGCACGGCATAAACGTAGGCATGGGTACCGATGTAGGCGCGGGAACAAGCTTTTCTATGCTACAAACAGGTAACGAAGCGTACAAAATTCAGCAATTACAAGGTCAAAAGTTTTCAGCATTTAAAGGGTTGTATTTAGCAACACTCGGCGGTGCTAGAACGCTCGATTTAGAAGGGACAATTGGTAATTTTGAAGCCGGTTGTGAAGCCGATTTTATTGTAATGGATTGTTCAGCAACCCCATTTTTAAAATTTAGAATACAGCATGCCAAAACCCTGCATGAAAAATTATTTGCAATGATGATGTTAGGCGACGACCGCTGCGTTGAGCAAACCTACATTATGGGTAAAAGTGTGTACAAGCGCGATGATAACAATCAATTTTCAGACACCCGCTCACCGGTATTAGAAGAGGCTTAACCGTTATGGAAAACTATTTATTTGAGCTTGCTCATTTAGTACTGCGTTATTTTCATGTTATTGCTGGTATAGCATGGATTGGCGCTTCATTTTATTTTGCATGGCTTGATAACAACCTACAAACACCACCGCAGTGGAAAATAGATAAAGGCATAAAAGGCGATTTATGGGCCGTGCATGGTGGTGGCTTTTACGAAGTGGCTAAGTATCAAAATGGCCCTGAACAAATGCCGCATACTTTGCACTGGTTTAAGTGGGAAGCCTACACAACGTGGATCACCGGTATATTACTATTTAGCTTACTTTATTATGTTGGCGCCGATGTGTATTTAATTGATAACAGTAAAAGTGAGCTAAGTAAATTTGCAGCTATTGGCGCATCCCTTGGTTTTATTGGCTTAGGTTATGGTGTTTATCGTTTATTGTGTAAAACCTCACTGGTCGAAAACGGCAAAGTGTTTATTGCTGTAGTTATTGGTTTATTAGCTCTGTGGACTTTTGGGGTTGATCAATTATTTAGCGACCGCGCTGTGTATATTCATGTAGGTGCACTTATTGGCACGTGTATGGTGGGTAATGTGTATCACATTATTATGCCAGGGCAACGCTATATGGTAAGTGAAGTAGAAGCCGGTAGAATCCCTGATTCAGCGCCAGGTTTAAAGGCAAAGCTGTGTTCTATTCATAATAACTACGCCACGTTACCCGTGGTATTTATAATGCTGAGCAACCACTTTCCTTACACGTATAGCCACAACTTTGGCTGGCTTATTTTAATTGCGCTGTTTGGTATTGGTATGTGGATACGCCATTATTTTAACTTAAAACATCAAGGTATTAATAAACCCTCAGTACTTGTAAGCGGTATTGCCGCCTTTTTTGCTCTTATGCTCGCCATAGCCCCTTGGCCCAGTACACCAACAAATGCAGGCGAAAGCGCGCCTTTACAAACAAGTATTACCGACGCACAAGCGTGGGATATAATTAGCAAACACTGTACTGGGTGTCACAGCGAAACACCCACCTCTGAGCTTTTTCAAGCAGCGCCACTTGGCTTTAAGCTCGACTCTATTAATGATGTAAAAAAGGCCAGCACGCTTATTCATACCCGCGCGGTTATAACCAAAGACATGCCACTGGCCAATATGACCAAAATGACTGACGCAGAGCGCGAAACGCTAGGCTCTTGGCTCAGCGCACTTAAAAAGGAGCAATAACATGAGCGAGCAATTTAAAAACTACCCGCGCGATTTAATTGGTTATGGCCCTGATGTACCACATGCAAATTGGCCCAATAAAGCCCGTATAGCTGTACAAGTGGTATTAAATTACGAAGAAGGCGGCGAAAACTGTGTATTGCATGGTGATGCAGCAGCCGAAACATTTTTATCTGAAATAGTCAGTGCCCCGCATGTAGAAGACCGCCATATAAGCATGGAATCTATTTACGAATATGGCTC
>NZ_AUTI01000075.1:0-12430 GCF_000497995.1 Pseudoalteromonas sp. TB25 | reverse complement strand
CAGGCTCTTCTTCAAGCTCAGGTTCTTCTTCAAGCTCAGGCTCATCGTAAAGCTCAGGCTCTTCTTCAAGCTCAGGTTCTTCTACAAGCTCAGGCTCATCGTCTAGCTCAGGCTCTTCTTCAAGCGCAGGCTCATCGTAAAGCTCAGGCTCTTCTATAAGCTCAGGCTCTTCTTCAAGCTCAGGTTCTTCTATAAGCTCGGGCTCTTCATTTAATGATGAAGCAAGCGACTCAATATCATCAACATTTAATTCTTCTTGAGCATCTGCTAAATCCTCAACTGAGTCTGCCAATGCATTATCAATTTCTGAATCTCTTACATCTGAATTTTTTACTTCATCATCAATTAGGTTATCTATGTCGTCTAAATCAAAGTCATCGCTTTGTTCAACTAATGAATCATTTGCAGTATCAACCGCAGTCTCATCAATTAAGCTATCTATGTCGTCTAAATCAAAGTCGTCACTTTCCTCAACTAATGAATCATTTGCAGTATCAACTGCTGCCTCATCAATTAAGCTATCTATGTCGTCTAAATCAAAGTCGTCACTTTCCTCAACTAAAGAGTCATTTGCAGTATCAACTGCAGCCTCATCAATTAAGCTATCTATGTCGCCTAAATCAAAGTCGTCACTTTCCTCAACTAATGAATCATTTGCAGTATCAACTGCTGCTTCATCAATTAAGCTATCTATGTCGTCTAAATCAAAGTCGTCACTTTCCTCAACTAATGAGTCATCTGCAGTATCAACTGCTGCTTCATCAATTAAGCTATCTATGTCGTCTAAATCAAAGTCTTCACTTTCCTCAACTAATGAGTCATCTGCAGTATCGACTGCAGCCTCATCAATTAAGCTATCTATGTCGTCTAAATCAAAGTCGTCGCTTTCTTCTAGAAGTTCATCTTCGTCGAGTAACTCTGCATCAAGTGAGCCATCTACCACATCACTTTTTGGGTCATTCGCCTCATCAATTAAGCTATCTATATCGTCTAAATCAAAATCGTCGCTTGTATCAAGTTCAGCTGAAGTGTTATTTGAGGTATCTAATTCTGTTGATGTTTGATCTAATAATTCATCTATATCAAAATTATCTTCATCTGCAAGCTCTTCACTTAAAGCCGCCATTTCATCATGAGATTCTAAGCTGTCATCCTCTAAAGCTTCGCTTGTTTGCGGTGCATCAAATTCAGGTAGACTATCGTCTTCATCAAACAAGCTATCTAAATCGTCATTAGTTAGGATTTCATCATTGTTAATTGAGTCATCAGATAAGTCTAAATCTATATCTTCAGCGTTTTCATCTGAAGGTTGATCAAACCCTTGCTGCATAAAAATATCGAGCTCATCATCGTCATCGGTATTTTCATCATCAAAAACAATGTCATCGCTTAGCAAGCTTTCGAGCTCATCCTGATCAAGTAAATTTTCGTCGCCAGAAAAATCATCTAAGCCGTCGTCTAAATCATCATTAGGCAACATATCACTTTCGAGACTATCATCTAATTGAACACTCAAGTCATCTAAAGGGTCAGGTACAATTGGATCGTCATTTAAGCTTGGGCCTAAATCATCATCGCCAGCATAGGTTGGGGTTTGTGGTAAAAAGTCATCATCGTTTTGCGGCTCTTCTTGATTACTTGCTCGTTTGCGTAAAAACATAACGATTGCAAAAATAATCAGTAACCCAGGAATAAACATTAACAAGCCCAGTACTATGGGGTTTGAAAATAATGAGCCAAAATCAAATGACTCTTTTGGTATTACTTCTTGTTTTTTTTGTTGGGCAATAATCTCGTTTTGTTTAACGATGAGTTCTTTTAACTGATTTTGAATTTCGCTGTCTTGTCCTAATTGCAAACGTAAGTTTTCGAGCTCTTTAGATATTCCTGATAACTGTTTTTTAAGATTATTATTTTCAACTAAAATCTCTTCTACATTACTAACTGAGCTTTTAAACTGTTGTTGTAACTCAACAAGCTTAGTACCTTGCTCTGTTTTTATTTCATTTAATTCTTTCTGTATCTCTTTTTTAGCATCGTCTACATCAATTTTACGCGCTTGAGTTACTTTTGTTTGCGCTGAGTTAATTTCGCTTTGTGTAAGCGTGCCATTTTTTTTCTTTTCCCATAATGCATCATCTTGCTCAGAGCGTTGCTTTGCGAGCTGCGTATTTACAGCTTTTATTTCGGCTAAGGTAGGGATTTTTAAATAGGCACCATTTTGAATGTGGTTAAGATTTTGTTCTAAAAATGAATCGGGATTTTTGTTATACAAAGCCTGCATAACTTGATAAATACTGACAGAATTGTCTGGGCGCACTTTAGCTGCTATACGCCAAAGCGTATCAGTTGGTTTAATTGGCCCAATTGATCGCCCTTGCGCACCATAGTCAACGCCTTTAGGCCCCTTTAATTGGGTACTGTCCTGAGAGTAAACTGGCGTTACTATCAATGCAGACGCTAATATAATAAGTGTAGCTAAACCGCGCATGCTGATCCTTTAATATTTAAATATTAATAAAACACCTAAAACTTAAGTGCATAAATATTGTTTATTATTGCTATTATCAGCCAAATGACTGACTCGCATTTATTATTACAATCTATTTTTATTGCAAGCTCTATTCCAATTACAAACTATAAACCAGTTAGAGCGTAATATCCATCGCAACACCTTGAAAATAAATGCCTTAAAACATCTTTATAAATATTAATTTATTGAGTGTTATCAATCAGTTTTTGTATTTTTAAAATTAAACGGCAAAAATTTGACAAGCCATATAAACAAAAAGCGGCAAACAACTACTGTTTACCGCTTCAAAAGCATGTTTAGCGCAATTAACTATTACATGTAATTGGCAATAAGCTCTTCTGCAATTTGAATGCTATTAGTTGCAGCACCTTTACGAGTGTTGTCACTTACAACCCACATGTTTAATCCATGAGGATGAGAAATATCAGCACGTAATCGACCTATATACACAGTATCGTTACCACTAGCGTCAGACACTGCTGTTGGGTAGTCACCTTCATCATCAATTAGCTCGACACCAGGCGCGTCTTTTAAAAGTTGTTTAACGTGTTCAAAGTCATAAGGCATGCGCGTTTCAATATTAATTGATTCTGAGTGCCCAAAAAATACGGGAACACGTACACACGTTGGGTTCACTGCAATAGTGGTATCACCCAAAATTTTATGAGTTTCGTTTACCATTTTCATTTCTTCGCGCGTATAGCCATTATCTTCAAAGCTATCAATTTGAGGAATAACGTTAAATGCAATTTGCTTTGGAAATACTTTATTATCCATAGGGCGTGCATTCATCAAATTAGCTGTTTGCTTTGCAAGTTCATCAACCGCGTCTTTACCTGCACCCGATACAGCTTGGTAAGTAGATACATTAATACGGTCTATTCCGTAAGCATCATAAATTGGTTTAAGTGCTAACATCATCTGAATAGTTGAACAGTTAGGGTTAGCAATAATATTACGATTTCTAAAATCAGCTAGGCTTGAAGCATTAACTTCTGGCACCACGAGAGGTATTTCAAAATCATTTCTAAAGTGCGATGTATTATCGATTACAATACAGCCGGCTTCAGCAGCAATAGGAGCATATTTTTCAGATACACTGCCACCAGCAGAAAACAAACCTATATGCGCTTGGCTAAAGTCAAAGCCTTCAACGTCAAGTACTTCAATGGTCTCACCACGAAACTTTATATCTTCACCTGCGCTGCGGCTGCTAGCAAGTAAAAAAAGCTGATCAACAGGAAACTTACGATCTGCTAGCGTTTCAATGATTTGACGGCCTACTAAACCAGTAGCGCCAAGTACGGCAACGTTATATTTTTGCGACATATTTCTTCCTCTATAAACGACATTAAAACAACATCGTTAGTTAAATAATTATTCAGCTATGCTAAAGCCAAGCTGGCTAAGTGCTGCTAGTTGTGAGCTATCACCTTGTAGAAATAAAGTGCTAAATTCTCGCCTTATTGGATAGTTTTTACGTAAACTATCAAAGCCGTCGCTCTCTAGACGACGAAGTAATATTCCGTCATCGCGGCGAACGTCATAAATTAAATGCACTAAACGAGCAATATCTTGCTCATTAAGGCTTTGCGTAACAGTTGCATTTGTAACGGCTGGTGTTGGTAAAAAATCATCCAACGATTTAATCGCCTCAACACCTTTGAGCTGACACAGTTTTTGATACAACATTTGTGTACCACGAGCTTTCCCCTCAAGTGTATGCCCTGCAATATGCACACTAGCGTAACGAACATGCTCTAGTAATTCAGTTAAAATATTGGGTTCTTTCTCCCATACATCAAGTACTAAATCTAAATCAGCCCCAGCTTCCATTACCTCAAGCAATGCTTGGTTATCAATTACATCGCCACGGCTTGCATTAATTAGCGTGGTTCCTGGCTTAAGTGCCTTTAAACGCTCTTTACCCATCATGTGCAGTGTTTTATGCTCGCCACTTTTAACAAGGGGAACGTGAAAAGTAACAACATCTGACTGCGCTAATAACTCATCAAGCGCTACATGCTCTTGTAATAAGCCTTGTTCGTGCTTAATCGGATCGCACAGCAGTACAACTACGTTTAATGCTTTTAATTTTTGCGCCAAACATGTACCAATGTTGCCCATCCCTACAATACCAATTGTTTGACCACACAATGGACGCGCATTTTCTTGGCTTAATGCAAATAAGCTACTAATTACATATTCAGCTACAGCAACAGCATTACAACCAGGTGCACTTGTAAAAGCAATATTTCTATCATGCAGTAATTGCGTATCAATATGGTCAATGCCGATTGTGGCAGTACCTACAAAGCTCAACTTGTTAGCTTGTACCAAAAGTTCATGATTAACATTTGTCACCGAACGAGTAAGAAGAACATCTACATCTATTAATTGTTCAGGCGTTAATTTACGACCATCAAAACGCTCAACCTCACCAAAGTCTGCAAAGTACTGCTCAACTAAAGGCATATTTTGATCGGCAAGAATTTTCATTACAGAGTCCGTTTGGCAATTAAGAGGCGCCATTGTAGCGAACAACCTAGCCTTTACACAAACTAAAAAGGCGCATTTTAGTTAATACAAAGACTCAAAAATGGGGATGTGGATTGTTTTAAATCAGCAATTAAAATTAGGAATTTAAACGATGCGAATAATAACTTTACTATTGAATACACAAAGGCCGAATCACAGCATGATTCGGCCTTTATTATGCAAAATAAACTTCAATTACATTATATTTTATTTACTTGATTTTAGTTTATAGCTCAAAGTCTTTTTTGAATTTCAAACCAAATTCACTTCGATCATTACTGCGCATTACGCCAACAAAACCTGATTGTTGAAGACGACCAACGTCGTAAACTTCGTTTAGAACGTTTTCACCATACAGTGTAACTTCCATATCGCCATATGGATTAGTGTAGGAAATATTAAAACCAACTAGTTCACGAGAATCTATTGTCTCACTTTGGTTATAAACTGATTGCCCTTGCATCTCGCTTCGGTACGAATAATTAGCATTAAACGCAAGTGTTGCGCCGCTCTCTAAATCCATAAAGTAAGAAGGTGCAACCATGACAGTCCAGCGTGGTGTAAGTGCTGGTGAATCGCCTTTACCTATACCTTGTACACCCTCAGCCACTTCTGTTATTTCAGAATCTAAATAACCAACTGCACTGCGAATAGTAAAGTCATCAGTAATAGCGACGGTTGTTTCAAGCTCAATACCTTGTGCTTTAGACTGACCCGCATTTTCTACAATTGTTACGAAACCGCCACCTGCTGTTGGGTCTGAAAATGGTAATGCTAAATCAGTGTAATCAGTCACAAATACCGCAAGCATCATAGATACATTTTCGTGTACTTGGCCTTTTAGACCCATTTCGTAGTTAACCGCTTTCGTTTCGTCAAATGATACAAACTGGTCTGGTCCACCAAATGGGCGCGGTGGAAAACCACCTGTTTGGTAGCCTTTTTGAATCTGGCCATACACATTCATATTATTGCTAAGCTGATAAGATGCATTTACATCCCACGTAACTGCATCAAAATCTGCACTTACATACTTACGAGTAGGAAATGATGGGAATATAGCATTTGCATCTTTTTCATCTTTTGAATAACGAAGACCACCACCTACCGTTAAATCGTCAGTTAAATCGTAGCTTGCATTAAAGTAGGCTGCGTAAGAATTAGTTTCTTGGTTAATTTCAAAATCGCCGTAACCACCAAATGATTCTGTTACTCCGTCATTCAATAAGCCATTGGGTGTATTAAATGGGCTGAATACAAATGGGCCTGAACGTGTAAAGCCATCTTCATTAAAAAAGTAAAGGCCTGACACAAAGTCCATATTATCAAATGTTGCATTTAGTTGAATTTCAAACGAGTACTGATCAGCTCCGCCCTCTTCTGGAAACTCAGATAAGTTTAAAGGTGATGCATCGTCATCTAGGCCACCTTCATACTCAGATGTACGGTAGCTTGAGATAAACTTAGTAGTATAAGTATCGTTAATTGCCCAATCAGCCGAGAACGATGTGCCCCAACCTGAGTAAGAAGTTGATTCAATACCTGCAACGGTTGTACCTAAATCATCAGGGTCTGATGGAATTAAATCTTGAGTCAATAATGGGAAGTCGCCATTAAACACATCGTTTGCATCTAGCGGGTCAGTTAATTCAATTGTGTAAGGCGATTGACCTGACTCGTTATCAACTCCATCTAAAGCAAAAGTGAATGCTAAATCGCTGTTCGCTTGCCATTTAAGGGCTATACGACCACTGAATTCCTCTTCCTCACCAATTTCTTTCTCTGGATTTGCTAAATTAACAGCTTCACCAACACCATCACGTGTTTTGTAAGATGCACTCGCAGACATGCTTAGTTCATCGTTTAGTGAGTTATTAAAATAAACATCACCAGCAATACGTCCACGACTTCCCAGCTTAGCTGAAGTAGTTACAATACCTTCATCCCCAGGTTGCTTTGTAATTACATTTACAGCGCCACCTAATGTATTACGACCATATAAAGTACCTTGTGGACCACGAAGCACTTCAACACGCTCAACATTAGGTAATGATAAATTAGAACCCATTTGACGACCTAAATAAACGCCATCTAAGTATACGCCTACACCTGGATCAGTAGTTATTATGTGATCTTGCAGACCAATACCACGAATGAACACAGACGCATGTGCTGCATTACCAACACCGTAACGGGTGATGTTTAAGTTTGGAACATATTTACCAATGTCTTCAAGATTACTCATATTGGCTTTATCAATTAGGTTCGCCCCAATTGATGTGATAGCGGTTGGAGATTCAAATAAGCTCTCTGTACGTTTACGAGCTGTGACTTCGATTTTTTCAAACGCGTCTTGTTTTGCGGTTGTTTTAGCTTCTTCAGCATTTACTGAGGTAGATAGTGCAGCGACAATTGCTAGGCTTAACTGTGAGAGTGTGCGTAGTTTCAAAATATTCTCCAAAGGATACCGTGTGATTTTTGTTATGCTTTTATATTAATAATATAAATTTTAGGCATAAAAAAAGACGCTAAATAGCATCTTTCCTCTGGACAGGTATTATATGACATTATTGTGAATAAATGTATAAGATTATTTAAATAAATTCATAGAAAATGACAGTAATTTAAGCATTGTTAGCTTTAAATGAATTATCATAAATAAACCCCTCTAATATTTACCTCACTAATGAACTGTTTTAAAACAAAAAATCTCATAAATACTACTTTAAAGAGCGCATAAAACATACTCATACATGTACTTTAGTGTATAAAAAAAGAGCTAAAACACATTCAGGTATCATTGAAATTAACTAAAAATAAGAATATAGTGCTAAAATGTAGTCTATGGATAGAATATTATGAATATTGAAAATACAGCCAATAAAAGCCCCACATGCTTCACCAGCCCAAATTACACATCACTTTTTTGTGTCGCAGCTGACTTCAACGTCCTACTTGTCAATTATCAAGCTTTAAATATTATTACAAACCATGAACTTATAAATCAGTTTATGCTAAAAAACGGTCACCAAGGACTCGTTATTTTTGACGTGCCCAAAGACGGTGATGTTTTGGCATTAAAAGAGTGGCCTAATTTGAAAGGTTTGTTTTATGAAGGCACTGACGAAGTACTACTGCAGCAAGGATTACAAGCAATAGAACAAGGAAAACTTTGGTTTCCACGTGCGGTAACTGATGGTTGGATGAGACAAATGCTAGCGAGTGAACAACAAACTGCGCTGCAATCAAATAACTTAACCTGCAAAGAAATGAAAGTATTAAACTTGTTATTTTCTGGCTTACATTCAAGCGCAATTGCAGACACTTTATTTATCAGTGAAGCTACAGTTCGTGTACATTTACACAAGGTGTATCAAAAAATCGCTGTAAAAAACAAGCAACAAGCATTGCTTTGGTGTCAAAAAAACTTAAATAAGATCAATAGTTAAAACCGATTAAGCAAACTTGATAATAGCTATTGTAATTACCAGCAACATTCGTTCTAACTCCTTAACCAAAGAACGTAAAAAGAAAATTTAGTTATAATATTCCCGCCATTTTAAAAAGCCTTATTAACTAGATTTAAAGTTTATTCTAATAAAATCATACTATTCTGCTTTTAATACATACATAAAATATATATGTTACAAAATTAAAAAGCCGTTACTAAATTTATTTTTATTAACTTCCTAAATTTATTAGATAAAAAACACTATCACTTCTATAATCCTATTGAAATCAACATCTAAATAACAAATAGGAAATACATATGAAAAAGCTATCTGTAGCAGTAGCTGTATGTGCTGTACTTGCATCTAGCTATGCAAGCGCTGAAGTACGTATTAATGGTTTTGCATCTATAGTGGGTGGTAAAAGCCTAGACAGTGATCAAACCTTATACGGATATGACGATGATATCTCATTTAAAAATGAGAGTAAGTTCGCTTTACAACTATCTGCTGATCTTCAAGAGAAGCTAACGGCTACGGCTCAAATTATTGCGCGTGGAGAGGACGACTTTGACGCCACATTCGAATGGGCATATGTTACTTATGAATACAGCGATGAACTGCAATTTAGCGCTGGTAAAATGCGTGTTCCTTTCTATAAATACTCAGATTTCTTGGATGTTGGCTATGCTTATCGCTGGGTACGTCCACCTCGCTCAGTATACGGTATCCCATTTTCGACTTATGAAGGCTTGAGTGTTGTTTACAACAATCAATTAGGAGATTGGGACTCTACTTTGCAAGGGTTTTATGGCGCTTTTGATGGCGATATAGATGTATTTGGAGATAGCTTACCTGCTGAGTTAAATAATTTAGGCGGTATAAACTGGAGCCTATCATACGACTGGTTCAGTGCACGAGCTGCATATATTGTGGCCGACACAAGCATTTCATCTAATGACAGCGGTTTAATTGGACTTGTTGAAGTACTTAATACTAACGGTTTAACGAGCACAGCAAATGATCTTACTACTGACGAAGATGAAACAACTTTTGTTGGTATTGGCTTCTCTATTGACTATGATAACTTCTTATTTGATGCTGAATATACACAGTTTGAAGTAGAGGGAAGTATTTTGGCTGAACAATCACAATACTATGCCTCTGCCGGTTATCGTATAGACGATGTTATTGTTCACTTCACCTATGAAAAAAATGATGATAAACATGATTCATCACGTTTTAATACTCTTGAATCAATTCCTTTATTAAATACTACAGTGAACTTTGCCCTAGAGAGCATGCGTGCAGAGAGTAACGTATACACAATTGGCGCACGTTATGACTTCCACCCTTCTGCTGCATTTAAAATTGACTTCAGTCGATTTGATGATGACATCACTGACACTGAAACGGATGTAGTAGCCGTTGGTGTTGATTTAGTATTTTAATTGGAGCGGAATATGAAAAAATTAATCCTAGCTAGTGCGCTTTCATTATGTTCTTTCGGTGCTTTGGCTGAAGTTGCAGTAATTGTAAATCCTGGTAATGCAAATGCACTTGATGCAGAGACTATTAAGAAAATTTACTTAGGAAAGGCCAAGTCGTTTGATAACGGCAATAAGGTCAACCCAGCAACTCAAAACGGTACCGCTATTGCTGATGAATTCAATTCTAAAGTGGTAGGTAAATCGAGCAGCCAATTAAATGCCTATTGGTCAAAACTTGTTTTTACAGGTAAAGGAACACCGCCTGAAAAGTTTGATTCAGATCAAGCTGTCATTGACTTTGTTGCCGCTAATGGTGATTCAATCGGCTATATAGATAGCAGTAAAGCAACTGACAAAGTTAAAGTGATTGCTACCTTTTAATTGCTATTATTAAATTAAAAAAACCACCTAATCGGTGGTTTTTTTATAACTTAACTTTAATAACAATTCGCTCGATTAAGTAAGATATTTTGAGGGAGAAAAACTGTTCAATAGAAATTTTAACACAGCTAGCGTCTGATCTGCCCTCTCAAATTGAATAAGCATTACTTCGAATTGATTTAGCTACGTTACTCAATTTTAAATTTAGCCGTGGCATCTAATAGGTTATCTGAAAGGTAATGAAGGTTTTTAGCTACATCCCTCACAGCCGTTAGCGAGTCCATTGTATCTTCAAATGATACGTGCATATTTGTCACGTTTTCTACAACCATAGCAGCAACTGATGTTTGCTCTTCTGTGGCAGCAGCAATTTGTGAGTTCATTCCATTTATTTCTAACATTTGCTCTGCAATTTTCTCTATAGAAATACCCGTTTTTTCTGCTGCAGTTGCATTATCTGTAGCCATATCTCTTGCAGTCGTCATTGCAGTAACTGATTCGTTAGCCGCTTCAGTTAAAGTAGTCAACAGCTCTCGAATCTCATTTGTAGAGTGAGCAGTTCGCGATGCAAGCTCTCTAACTTCATCAGCAACAACAGCAAAGCCTCGGCCATGCTCACCAGCACGGGCAGCCTCAATGGCAGCATTAAGTGCAAGTAAATTTGTTTGCTCCGCTATTGATGTAATAACATTTAATATTTGCGACACATTTTTTGTATCGTCTGCTAATTTATTGATAGTTGTAGCAGCGTGATTAATCTCATCACTTAACGTACGAGAAGCGGTCACTGATGTTTGTACTTGAGTTCGACTTTGCTCAACTTCTTTCTCTGCCGTTTGCGCTGCATGAGAAGCACTTGCAGCTGATTGAGAGATATCTCCTACACTCTGTTTCATCTCTTCCATCGATTGCTTTACAATCTCAGCATCAGTGGTTTGTTTAGTCGTTGCACGCTCCGCTTGTTCCATCCCCTGCACTAAGCGAGTAGAGTTTTCCATTAACGGTTCGCAAACCGCGATAATTTCTAACACCGTTTTTTTCAATATGCCAATAAAAGAGTTGAAGTTTATAGATACTTGACCTATTTCATCTTCAGAGTTAACTGTCAATTTAGTGCTTAGCGAGCCTTTACCGCTTGCTAATAAGCTTAAATTATTTGCCGCATCACTTGCCGAAGAAGCAATTCGCTTAGCTATCCAAATAGCCATAAAGAGCAATAAAATAAGCGATACAATAGAAACAACTAACATTAACGTAAGGGCGTAATCAGAGCGGTCCTTTGTGCTTGCAACAAGTTCAAAAAAACGATCGTCAGCTTTGACTTGTGCTGCCTTAAACTTTTCTAGGACATCGTTATAAAGCGCTGTTTTCCTCTGTGCTTGTTGTTGAATTTTACTAAAATCTGCTGTTCCATTTACCATGCCATTTGCGATAGTCGCTGATATTTTTTCGTAATTTGCGAGCTGCTCTTTAGTGTCACTGTGAATGTAAGAGGCATTTATTTTTTCTATCGCAATAATATTCAATTCAAGTTGCTTGTATGTGTCAGATGCTTTCTCGACTAAATCTTGCTCACCAAATGTTACGGCTTGGGTGTAAAGTTCGTCCAGCTTCTCTAAAATACCAACATTAGCTGATGTTAACTTAACAACTTTGTAGGATGATTTTTCCATTTCATCAAGTGCAATTCTATTATCATTCATAGCAAAATAGTTGATCAGAACAATCACTAAAAATGCAACGACAGCAATACTCGTAATCGCATGTATTTTTTTACTTATGCTGAGATTTTGAAAAGTGAAGCCTGAAGCCATTGTGAATACCTTATTTTATTGTCTAAATCTATTATCGGCTTATTACTCATAAGTGTTAACTAAATTTGTAAAATTTCTAGTTTTTTTTACAAACAATTCAAAATTCTACATAACTAATTGCCCTTTAAAAAAAGAAAGTACAAATAACATTCAATTTAAATCGCAGGCACAAAAAAACCAGTAACATTTCTGTTACTGGTTTCTAAATTTGGTGCGGATGGGGGG
>NZ_AUTI01000074.1:0-2196 GCF_000497995.1 Pseudoalteromonas sp. TB25 | reverse complement strand
CCTGCCTCAGTTGCCCCATTTATATTACGTGGTGTGTCACTAATAGGCATTGATAGCGTAATGCGCCCTAAAGCCGACAGAATTGAAGCGTGGGATCGTTTAGCTAAATTAGTAAGCGCCGATTATTTAGATAAAATTTCGACTGAAATATCACTAGAACACGTAATTGATAACGCAGAGCTACTTATGCAAGGCAAAATTCGCGGTCGTGTTGTAGTTAATTGTCAAAGTTAAGCTATTTACACTGTTAAAGCCTCGTTATTAAATTTATAATGCAATTTGTATTTTAATTACGAGGCAACACCTATGAGCAACCAAGAACTTTTCAGTAATAATCCACTGCAAGGCGTTAAATTAGAACAAGTGGTTGAAGAGCTGGTTGAACAATACGGGTGGGAACTCCTACACGCTTATTTACAACTTAACTGCTTTAAAAACAATCCTGATATAAAGTCAGCGGTTAAATTTTTACGTAAAACACAATGGGCACAAGAAAAAGTAGATAACTTTTACCTTTATCGTCTTAAAAACTTACCTAAGCCTGATGATGTGCAATACGAATTACCGCCACGCGATCGTGTGATCCCAGCTGATCATAAACCTGGTGAGCCATGTGAATTAAGTTTTAGCGATGCGAAACGCATTATGGAAAAAAAAGCAACAAAGCAACGTGCTCGTGATCGCAAACAACGCTCTAATTCTAGTAACCCTTGGGGTAACTAAACACGCTAATTTACTTTTGTAGAGCTATTTTAAATGGCTCTACAACTCTCTTTTATTAATTTTTACTACATCCCCGCCATATAGCTAAAAAATAGAAATCAATACCCTCGGTTTTTCCAAAAATCAGTTTCAGTACGCTCTGCCTCTAATGCCACCTTAAATGTTTTATCAGCAATGATTTTTCCATTAAGCTCAATCGTCATACGCCAATTACCCAACTTGTTTTCTATTGGCAGCCAAAGCGTATCGCCTAAGTAAAAGTTCCAATCACTGTTTTTAACGTATACATCGCCTTCAAAGGGGTCCATTACATCACCGTCACTGTCTGGAATATCTGGATGGTATATACAGTAGTGAAGCTTTTCGCCTTTGCCCTTTTTAATATTTACGATTAAGCCAAACTCAACATCTACCTCAGCTATTACATTTGTTGTAAATTGCTCTATTTGTGGCAATGCTTTACTTTCGCTATCCCACTTAGAGTAAATACCGTGACTTTGTAACGTCACTACAGGTTTTGTTTTAGCCATTAAGGTAACCTTTTATATTAGCTATTTTTGCATTAGTTTAACTTTTTGAAATTTTAAAATAAAACACAATCCAATAAAGTTAAATCTCAACTTAGCTTTAATACTTCGTCTATTTACATCATTGCTAATTTGTCATCATTGTTTACACACTATTTGCACAATTGCTGATTATTGTTTGAGTAACTTAATTGAACAGGTAAGCAGCAATGAAACTACACGCAGTTAATATTAAAAACTCAAATAGGGTAAATGCTATAAAGCTAAGCACCTTGGCTTTAGTTGTTTCATCGTTAGTTGCTTGCGGAGATGGAGAAGGCATAGTTGATACCTCAACAACTACAGATTCATCACCAACAACCTCAGATAACGGTACAGGTACGAGTAGCTCAACCCAAGGCGTGTTTTGTGAATATAACTACAGTGAATATAACGAGTCAGAATCAGTACAAGCCACCAGCGCTGCAGATTGGTCATGCACAGGAACTACACGCAACTTAGTCGCTAATGGCATACCTGATCACGAAGTAGGTACATTCCCTAATGCCGATAACCCAAATACTATTTCTGAACAATCAGTAAATGAAAGCTACACACTTGAGCCTGTAGAGACAACACAAGCAACCATGCTTGGTGGCCCTCGTGGAGTGATAGGTGTTGTACTTAACGGCATTAAAATAGACGCCGGCACAGGCGGAAGTTGCGGTGATTCAGGCACCGATTGCGATTTAGGCGACAACAGCGGTAATTGGAATATAGAAGCCTTAAGCCAAGACACGTTTAGTTTTGGAACAGACGACAACAATGCACACGTACAACCCGATGGCACATATCACTATCATGGTATGCCAGAAGGCTTTGTAGCAATGCGAGGTGGCAATAGCTCAACTATGACTCTAATAGGCTGGGCAGCAGACGGCTTTCCTATATATGCACGTTACGGCTA
>NZ_AUTI01000073.1:0-4812 GCF_000497995.1 Pseudoalteromonas sp. TB25 | reverse complement strand
TTGGCTACATTCCGCTATCGCAAGTTACAGATGCAGTAAAAGTGGTATACACATTTGATTAAAATTATTAGCCAAAAACTCTACATACGCGTCGCTATATCAATTGCGTTAGTTGCTATTGTTGTGTCTTTAGTCTCATCTATGCTCTCTTATTACTCAGGCTTTAAAGAGAAAAAAAATACAAATTACCTACTTGTTCAACAGTTAGCGCAAACAATGGAAAAAACAGCCGCTATTGCCGCTTACTTAAATGACAAAGAATTAAGCCAAGAAATTATTAACGGCCTACTCAGTAACGACTTAGTGCAAGGTGCAAGCCTAGAAGGAGAAGTAAACCCTAAAGGAGAGATAGATTTATTTATAGCAAAAGGCTCTACTAACAAAAAAAATGAAGCTGTTTTAATTAAATTAGTTCACCCCTTTATAGAAGACACTTTTATAGGTGTACTTGCCATATACCCTGACGATAACTTTATTGAACAACAAGCACAGTCAGCGCTTATAAAAGAATTTATCTTAATGCTGATTCAATCCATTGTTATCGCATTTTTTGTATCGCTGGTAGTTCAGCGCTGGCTTACACAACCAATTCAAAACCTAACCGACAGCTTTGCTAAAATAAATCCAAGCGAGCCAGAAACCCTTAAAATGCTAACCTTCAAGCAAGGCAAGCGGGACGAAATAAGCCGTTTAACCCAAGGTATAAATGCCTTAATGCACGAGCTACATTTAACTATTAGTAATGAGCAAACACTGCGTAAAAAAACTCAAGAGCTAGAAGCTAAATTTAGACTTATTTTTGAACAAGCCAGCGCAGGTATTTGTTTACTAGATGACAAAAACATTATCACCACCTTTAACCCTGCATTTAAGCATTACTTTACCGTACCCGGCGAAGAAGAATTACCAACCTTGCATTTTCCTGAGTTACTTAGCAATGTAGACGAATTACAAAGCCTACTGGCAGATATTCGCTCTGCTAAAAACCCACCACAAACCACCTTAGATGTAGAGTGTAAAGTTGGCTATAAAACGGTATGGTTTCATTGTTTATTTGTAAGGTTAACAGACCAAAGAGATACCAAACGAAACCCCAAACAAGAGCAGCTAGTAGAAGTAATTTTACACGATGTGACCGAGCGCGCAGAACGCGAACAGCAAACCCGCTTTGAAGCCGATCACGACCCACTCACTGGCTTATTAAACCGACGCGCCGGTGAAAAACGCCTTAAAAAAGCACTACGTGAATGTATTAAACATAATGAACATTTAGTGCTTATGATGATTGATTTAGATAACTTTAAACCCATTAACGACACCTACGGACACGAAGCTGGTGACAAAGTGCTAATTGAAATAGCGCACAGATTTAAAACACTTTTTCACGAAAAAAACGACATGTGTATCCGCCTAGGTGGTGACGAATTTATTGTTGCGCAGCAAATTAAAACCTACGATAAAACGGCAACACAACAAAAAGCAATCACCTTACTAAATGAGCTACAACAGCAGGTTAGTATTTCAAACACAAAAACATGCGCAGTAGGTGCAAGCATAGGAATTGCAATAGCCCCATATGATGGTAATGAACTACATCAATTAATGCACAACGGTGATAAAACTCTTTATCACGTAAAAGAAACAGGCCGAGGGAAAGTTGCCTTTTATGACGATATAAAAAATTAGATGGCGTGAATTAGTAACTACATAGTAAATGCTATAATGTTTTTATGGCTTTCAAATAGTCTTTATTATAAAAATAAGCCGCTAACCCAAAATAAGAAATAGCACCTAAATAAGCAATTGGAAAGTGTGAATATACACTGAGGTAAATAAGCAATAATATAAAAAACAGACTAATGCTAAAGCAAACCACTGCCAAAAGCCTGCCTAACCAACATATAGATTGGGCTGCAATATTTAAAACAAACAAGGTAATAGCACCAAGTATTACATACACTAAAGTGTTTAAATCTTCCCCATGCGCTAAACCATCTTCGGTATAGTACATCATGTAATGAGCAAGCGGAGTCAGTGCTAATAAAGCCCAGAAACCATAACTGCTCCAAGTTGATGAGACAAAATAGTTACTACCAATGTCAGGCGCAGGAAACGATGCTTTATATCTATTTTGGTTCATGTGGATTCCAGTTAAGCCGTTTTATATAAGTTGATAGCTAGGCTTTTATTTAAAACACAAAAGGCCAATAGACAATAAAAACTGTCCGTATTATTGATTTTTATAAAAAAATTACAACTTGATTGCTCTACTAACCACAAAACAGAATAACAATTGTACTATTAGTAATTAATCAAAGTAATAAAAAATCTAATTAAAAAGAATATTGAACAATAAACTTTTCAATTGATAGAATGCCCTACTTTTTCCCATAAAGAGATACAATGGCAAACTTCAATACTCATCTTAATACTGCCGTAATCATCACAGGCTTAGCCTCAGCCACCTTACTATCTGCAAGCCATATTGATTTAAAGGGCGCACTCTGGCTTTGGTTTTTAGGCTCAATTGGCGGCTTATTGCCCGACATAGATTCAGATAACTCAACATCACTCGATACTATTTTTAACTTATTCGCACTCAGCGCTGTATTACTGGTACTGCATTACATAACCACCGAGCTCATTATTGAAATTAGCTTTATCGAGTTAATCGTAGTGCCGTTATTGGTTTACGGATTTATGAAATACATTATTAGACCCATTTTTGAATGGATCACAGTACACAGAGGTAGTTGCCACTCTTTACTATTTATACTGTTATGCGCGCTATTAACAACTCAATTAACATGGAAACTGAATGACCAATCAACCACACAAGCAGCCGTCTTTGCCTGGTTAACGGGTGGGTTTATTTTACTCGGCGGATTAATTCATTTATTGCTGGATGAAATTTACAGTGTAGATTTAAGTAATGTCACAATTAAACGCTCTTTCGGAACCGCTTTAAAAATAGCTGACTTCGATAATAAACTAATTACGCTAGCTTCAATTATTGCCATTGCAGGTTTAATCTATGTTGCCCCTCCCACAGAACAAACTATTACAGCGTTAAGTGACTGGTCTCATTTTACGTTTTTATCTTAACGCCGTAAGTATTAAGCCGTTTAACCACATACTCAAAATTAATGCCCTCTTGATAATTAAGATAGTTAAACATTGATTTACTAAGAGGGTATGAGGCGCTGCGCTTTTAGAGGGCATAAATGGCTTGAACCTAAACGATTTCCCAATTTAAGTTTTGAATAAAACCAAAATTTGAGCCTATTTGTAATTAATTATTATTTTTATAGGTTTAAGTGAAATAATTAAATAGCTTTACCTGTCTTATAGGCTAAGTGTAAAAGCTAATTAGCTAAAAAGCTCCCTGTTTGACGTATTCAAACCTGTCGAATCTTTTTAAAGCATTAAATATAAAATTATAAGAGGTAAATAATGGAATTTACGAATAAACGCACCACTCTAATTACGGCATCTTTATTGTTGGTATTGGCGTTAACACAGGCTGTTTTTACTGCCCTTTACAGTGCAGAAATTAGTTTTTCAAGGCAGTATGCATGGGGACTAGAAGCCGTAGTTTTCACTCTACTTGTTGCCTTAGCGGGTTCTGCTATGGTGCAAGCACAAAACGCTCAGCTAGGATGGTCGGCTATAACATTTAGCGCAATTCTTAACATAGTACAGGTAAGCATTGGCCTTACTTTGTTTTCAACATTTGGAAAAGTAGCGGGTGCCGTAGAAGGCGCACAACCTTTAATTGGTGGCGTGGTTTCTTTGTCATTCATGATTTACTACGCAGCTAAATTATTATTGGGATTAGCAGCACTTGTTTTTGGCCTGTCTTTTATCGCTAAAGGTGGCAAAGCAATTGGCGGGCTTACTGCCTTAGCAGGCGGAGTTGCAATGCTTGCCAATGCTATATTAATCATCTTTGGCCGTGATGGATTCCTTCCATCAGCTGTTGCTGGCGCTTCAGGCATGATTGCAACGTTAATATTAGCAATATGTTTGATTAGTCTTAACCGTAAAGCAGACTAAGGTTTAATAGCTTACTAGTAATGTGCTTATTTAAATAAGTTATAAACATCGGCGTGTATTAGAGATCTAATTCGCCGATGTTTTACGTTTAAAGTGACGCCCACTTTCAACTTAAAGCGTTCGACTACAGCTTCCCAAGTTAATGCCCTCTTCGTAATCTAAAGGCTAATTCACAAAGAGGATATGAGGCGCTTCGCTTTTAGAGGACAAAATAGCTTAAAACAAAAAGTTTTGCTAATTTAAGTTTTGGTGATTGGAGCCAATAGCTGACTTTATTAGCTAAAAACCCCATCAGCATGTGTTAATCAAAAAAACCGAGTGAGTTTAGTAGTGCGAAAAAAGCCCCGAATAAACCTGAAAGAGTCAATGACCAATAGAAGATACAACCAAGTACCCTATCGAATATTGTTGTATTTTCGTATAAAGCAGAAGAGTTTGCATACATAAATGCAAACTTACTCTTTTCAACCTTGAGCATCCATTTCCTTGGTAGTGAGAATACTTTAGCAACATTTATGATATCCCAGCCACTTATATACTCCATACCAAGAAGCTCTTTGGTATTTGGATTTTTCCTTAATTTGCGTACAGTAACTTGCCCAAAAAAAACATATAAAACTGCACTAAGAAGGCAACCAACTAGAAAAATAACAAATAAGATTTTTTCAATATCCATTAAGAGTCAAACCACTTCATAATTTCGTCGTATAAACTACCGCTATTTTTCTTCGTATAATCATTAATTTCTATTGAGGC
>NZ_AUTI01000072.1:0-2494 GCF_000497995.1 Pseudoalteromonas sp. TB25 | reverse complement strand
CTGCCGCTATATTTATCGTGCTCGTTGCACGTAAAATTGGTAATAAACCTGCTGACTCCATTCATCATTTTGGCTATAAACGCGCTGAAATACTTGCCACACTTTTTAATAGCAGTACATTGATATTAATTGGTGTGTATTTAATTTTTGAAGCCATTTCGAGCTATTTAAACCCTCAACCAATTAATGGTTGGATAGTTGTGTGGGTGGCAGCAATAGCGTTGGTAATTGATTTAGCAACCGCATTTTTAACCTACCGAGCTGGCGCAAATCACAGTATAAATATAAAAGCGGCCTTTATTCATAATGTATCAGATGCAATGGCATCTATTGTTGTTATTATTGCGGGCACCTTAATTATTTTATACCAGTGGTATATTGTTGATTTAATTGCCACTGTGCTTATTTCTCTTTATGTAATTTATCATGGTATTTTACTATTAAAGCAAAGCTGCAAAATTTTAATGCAAGCAGCGCCTAGCAATATTGATACAGATGCAATATCACATGCTATTAGTAATGAATTTAATATCGAATCGGTAATGAGCATCAAGCTTTGGCAACTAGACGATAAAGAAAATTATTGCGAGCTTATTATTGGCACTCAGCACTTAATTAATTTGCCAGCAGTAAAAAGCTTTTTACACGACAATTTTAATATTGAAAATTGCATAATAGAAATCCAATCTATTACAAATAAAAGCCCAATTTAATGTTCTTAATAGTAAGCTAAACCAAATACACAACTTATTTAATTGAAAACAGCTCGTATTATCATTTACAATATTGTCATTAACTCATAATGAGATACCGTTTTTGAAACTTTGGTTACGTAGAATTCATTTAGGCCTTGCCCTAATTAGCGGACTATTTTTATTAATAGTGAGCCTAACCGGTGCTGTTATGATTTATGCAAAAGACATACAGCACCTAATAGAGCCTGCAAAATGGCAAGTAACACCCCAAAAAAACTTAATGCATTACGATGAACTTATACAAAATGTACAAGCTCAAACTAAGCAAAAAATCACCTTTTTTATGCCCGAACAAGCGCCAAACGCAGCATGGCAATTTCGGTTAGCCAATAAACACTACGCCAGTGTTAACCCCTACTCAGGGAGTGTACTAAACATCTATGAATCAACCGATACGATTTATGGGTTTGCTATGGGATTACATCGTTGGCTGTTGTTTGAAAACAGTAAGGGTGAAAAAACCTTTCGAAATTGGATGTCGGTGTGTGCATTGCTACTTTTAATAAATGTATTACTCGGCTTTTATTTATGGGTAAAGCCCAAAAACAGAGTTAAACGTTTAGCTATAAAACCAAAAGCCAAATTTAGAGTGCTCATGTATCAACTACATACAGTGCTTGGTGTTTACTTTTTTATACCGCTTATGCTTATTGCCTTTACTGGCATGGCATTTAACTGGAAAACACAAACTCAATCTGTATTAGAATTTGTGACGTTTAATAAAGTAGAACAAAGACCTAAAGCGCCAAAAATAATAGCCCCTTCTCAAGCTGCGTTAAACTACAATCAAGCAATTAAAAATGCAGAGAACGTATTTCCAGATGGTAAAGTATATAGAATTTACTTACCTAAAAAAGATGACGAAGCAATTGCACTGAGAATGCAAAACCCTGGCGAAAGCCACGCTTACAGCTGGGTTTGGATTAACCCATTTACTGGTAAAGTATTAAACTCATTTGACGCCAGTAAAACCAACTTCACAACACAAGCATGGAACTTTAAGTATAAGTTTCACATTGGTGATTTTGCAGGTCCTATTGTGCAGTTTTTATGGTTATTAATAGCCCTTTCACTCGCATTTTTTATTGTAAGCGGTGTATATTTTTGGTTAAAACGCCATAAATGGAAATAAATCTCATTAACACTTGCGTCATTAGTTGATAATAATTACCATTACGTAAATTGTTATCAACTAAGACACCCCATGTTAAAAACTTCGCTTTGCCTTATTGCTGTTGCAATAAGTACTAACACGTTAGCAAATGAAAATAATAAAAATGAATACAATTCTGATCAATTTGAGCATGTCATTGTTTCAGGCAGCCGTATATCAGAAAGCATTGACGAAGTACCAGCCTCGATCACCGTTATTAATCAGCAACAAATACAACAGCATTTAAAAGTAAGCTCAGAATTGGGAAGTTTACTCGCGCAAATGGTTCCTGGCCTTGCCCCAGATACTGGTAGTTCAAGTAATTCAGGACAAACACTACGCGGCCGTGCGCCTCTAATAATGATTGATGGCGTACCGCAATCAACCCCTCTTCGTAATGGTTCTTTAGGCGTAAAAACACTTGATGCAAGTGCCATAGCGCGCATTGAAGTCATAAAAGGCGCAACGTCTATTTATGGTAATGGTGCCTCAGGTGGCATTATTAACTACATAACAAAACAGGCTCGCAGTGATGGTAAACCTGAAGGTGAAATAAGTATTTCAAGCCGCTTTAGCGCTGTTAAGT
>NZ_AUTI01000071.1:0-1700 GCF_000497995.1 Pseudoalteromonas sp. TB25 | reverse complement strand
CACTATGCCAGTGCCGCTGCGTACATTTTTAGAACCGCAGGTATACCCGCTCGACTAGTAAGTGGCTATTTAGGTGGCGAATTAAATCAAGATAATAATACGCTCACTGTTCGCCAATACGACGCACACGCTTGGGTAGAAGTATATTTACAAAACGAAGGTTGGGTTATTTTTGATGCAACCGCCGTTGTTGCACCAGAGCGTTTAAATGGCTCACTTTCGCAAAACGAAGAGCTGAATGACGAATTTAAAAGTAACCTTGATTTTGGTTTAGTGAGTTTAAGTAATTTCCCCGCTATTAATTGGTTAAGGTTGGAACTTGAAAACCTCGATTATCAATGGTCTAGCTGGGTACTTGGTTTTGACGAAGAAAAACAAAATGATTTTTTAAAATCAATTTTTGGTAGTAAAAATATTTGGCTTGTACCATTAATGGTTTTACTAACAGCTGGTTTTTGTTTTATAGGTTATTTTATTTATTTAAACTTGCCAAAACGCCCGTCTAAATTAGCGCCTATGGTTAAAGAGTTTTATGAAGTAAAAGCATGGGCTAAAAAACAAAAAATAAATACACCCGATAATTTAACACCGAGTCAGCAGTTAGACTTTTTTGCTGATCAACTTCCTCGTTCTGCACAATCTATAAGCACTTTTAGGCAGTTATTTAACCAAGTACGCTATGGTAAAAAACCTTTTACGAAAGAGCGTAAAACTCAGGCTAAAGATCTGATAAAATTAATTAAAATTTCCAAATAGAGAATACTATGAATGCTGTTGTTATAGGCGTTATTTTAATGCTCGGGCTATCTCTGGCTCGCGTTAACGTCATTGTTGCCATGATCATAAGCGCGTTAGTTGCAGGTATTACTGCTGGCTTGGGCATAAAAGAAAGTGTTGATGCGTTTAATTCTGGCCTTTCAGCTGGAGCTGAAATTGCACTAAGTTATGCTATGCTCGGCGCGTTTGCCGTTGCTATTTCTAAGTCGGGTTTAACACGTATTCTCGCTGATAAGCTACTTGCTAAAGTAAATGCAAAAGGCAGCGGTAATGAAACATTTTTAAGTTACTTCATTTTATTAATTATTTTAGGTTGTGCAATTTCTTCGCAAAACTTAGTCCCTGTACACATTGCGTTTATTCCTATTTTGATCCCGCCGTTACTCGTTGTTTTTAATCAGTTAATGTTAGACAGGCGTGCTATAGCGTGTATTTTAACATTTGGATTAGCAACGTCTTACATGGTGCTTCCTTATGGTTTTGGGGGTATTTACTTATATTCTATTTTGCACAAAAACCTAGTTGATAACGGCCTAGACATTGTAAATACCCAAGTCCCTGTGGCGATGATAATTCCTGCATTAGGTATGTTTATTGGATTGCTTATTGCGGTATTTATTACCTACAAAAAACGCCGCGAATACACCGAGCTCCCATTAACAACTGTTAGTAAATCGGCTGAGGTAGAAAACCCTAAAAAAGTAATGATTGTCGGGCTTTTTGCAGTACTTGCCTCACTTGTTGCACAAAACCTAAGTGGCTCAATGATTTTAGGTGGCTTAGTAGGTGTAATGATATTTAGTGTTTTCGGTGTAGTTAAGTGGGAAGAAAACGGCGACGTATTTAGTAAAGGCGTTGCGATGATGGCCATGATTGGCTTTATTATGATATCGGCACAAGGTTTTGCATCGGTTATGCAAGCC
>NZ_AUTI01000070.1:0-1315 GCF_000497995.1 Pseudoalteromonas sp. TB25 | reverse complement strand
GAGCTGCCGTGGTAATACCCGATAACGTATTATTTGAAGGCGGCAGAGGGACTGAAATACGCACCGACTTAATGCACAAATGTAACCTGCACACAATTTTACGCTTGCCTACCGGTATATTTTACGCCGCAGGTGTTAAAACTAACGTGTTGTTTTTCCAAAAAGGCACGCCGGAAAACCCACATCAAGATAAAGACTGCACAACTAACACATGGGTGTACGACTTACGGACCAACATGCAAACCTTTGGTAAGCGCAGCCCATTTACTCATAAATACCTTGAAAACTTTGAGGCGGTTTACGGCGATGATGCTAACGGCCAAGCAGAGCGAGAAGAAGGCGTTTACAATATTTTGGGTTGTACCACACCTGTAAACGATGAAGATATTAAAAACACTGACAGCTCGGAGCTAATAGATAACGCGCGCTGGCGCAAGTTCTCACGTGAGTTTATTAAAGCTAAAAACGACAGCTTAGATATAACATGGCTTAAAGATAACTCAATAACCGATGCTGCAAACTTGCCAGAGCCAGATGTATTAGCAACTGAAGCGATGACAGAACTCACCGAAGCCCTGCGCGAAATGAATCAACTGATGATTGAGTTAGGGGCCATTGATGAAGCCTCTGGACAGGTAGCATTATTGGCCGAAGAATTTGGTTTGGAAAAGAAAATTATTGAAGGTGCTGAATAATGACTCAACAGGAAGTAATGAAACCACCTAAAGGCTGGGAATTGCTTAACATTGGTGATATTTCGACCATTCAAAATGGTTTTGCTTTTAAAAGTGGTTGGTTTACCGATAGCGGTAAATTTCAAGTCATTAAATTAGGGAATGTGAAGGATGATTATTTAAAGTTAGAAAAATCTCCTGCATTTGTTAGTTTAGATATTGCCAATGAATACATGAAATATAAGCCCGATGTAGGTGACATACTAATAAGTATGACAGGAACAAAGTACAAAGGTGACTATGGATATGTTTGTAGAGTTAATGAAGATCTATCTATATTAATCAATCAACGAGTAGGCAGAATAATAGCCAAGTCAGAGCTGATTGAAGGTGAGTTTTTACATCATTATATGCGATCTGAGTTTTTTAGAGTTGAATTTTTTAAAGGAGAAACTGGCGGAGTAAACCAAGGCAATGTAGGTACAAAGCATATTCAATCTTGTTCCATTGGAATTCCACCACTCCCAGAACAAAAGCGCATTGTTGAAAAGCTCGATAGCTTATTGGCGCAGGTTGATACCATACAACAACGCCTAAACAACTTACCTGACATCATCAAACGCTTCCGCCAATCCGTCCTC
>NZ_AUTI01000069.1:0-1266 GCF_000497995.1 Pseudoalteromonas sp. TB25 | reverse complement strand
TTGCGGGTGTATCCAGTGGGGCGGTGTATTTGTAATCAGCCACACTACTTATTGCATTACGAATAGCGCTCCATACACTAAAGGCCAGCATAAATGGCGGCTCGCCTACGGCTTTTGATCTAAACACGGTGGTTTCTGGATTTGCTGAGTTATAAAGATTGACGTTAAACTCGGCAGGGGTATCGCCAATGGCTGGTATTTTGTAGTTGGCTGGGCCAAAGCTTGCAAGCTGGCCTTTATCATTCCATTGTAAGTCTTCGGTTGTTAGCCAGCCCATACCTTGCACAAAGGCGCCTTCAATTTGCCCTATATCAAGTGCTGGGTTAATTGAGCTGCCTACATCATGCAGTATATCAACGCGAGTTACCGTGTTTTCGCCCGTAAGCGTATCTACTTCTACTTCACTCAGTGCAACGCCGTGTGCGTAGTAAAAAAATGGGCGGCCTTCGCCTTTGGCTCTGTCGTAATGAATTTTGGGTGTGGCGTAATAACCGGTAGATGAAAGCGATATACGATTCATGTAAGCAAGATTTGCAAGTTCGCTAAAGCTAATTTCCCCTTTACTAAAAGTAATGAGGTTATCTTTAAATGTAATACTTTGGCTGTCTACTTCAAAGTGCTCGGTAATAAAATCAATTAAGCGCTCTTTTATTGTGTTTACTGCATTTAGCGCCGCCATGCCGTTTAAGTCGGTACCACTTGAGGCCGCTGTTGGTGAAGTGTTTGGCACCTTGTCGGTACGCGTAGCACTAATACTTACCGCGTTAAAATCGACCCCAAAGCCATGGGCTACAATTTGCGCAATTTTGGTATTCAGCCCTTGGCCCATTTCGGTGCCGCCGTGGTTTAAATGTATAGAGCCATCGCTATATACATGCACTAATGCACCGGCTTGGTTCAAGTGTTGTACAGTAAACGATATACCGTATTTAACCGGCGTCATCGCAAGGCCTTTTTTTATAATAGGTGACGATACGTTAAATGCTTTAATAGCCTCTTTACGTGCCCAGTAGTCACCCGACTCCTCAAGCTGAGCAATCATATCTATTAAAATATGTTGCTCTACGGTTTGATGGTACGGCGTGGTATCGCGGCCTTTTTTGTATAAATTAAGTTTTCGGATCTCAAGCGGATCTTTACCTAATTTGGCGGCTATATCGTCCATTATTAGCTCGCCCATAATCATGCCTTGCGGGCCACCAAATCCTCTAAATGCGGTATGGCTTACGGTATTTACTTTACAGCGATTACCCTTAATTGTGGCGG
>NZ_AUTI01000068.1:0-6783 GCF_000497995.1 Pseudoalteromonas sp. TB25 | reverse complement strand
AAGCCGCTATCTCAAGCCCACTACTAGAAGACGTTGATTTAACAGGTGCTAAAGGTATCTTAGTTAATATTACCGCTGGTATGGACATTGCGATTGAAGAATTTGAAATTGTTGGTAATCACGTTAAAGCACTTGCGTCAGAAAACGCAACGGTTGTTGTTGGTGCGGTAATCGACCCAGAAATGACTGATGAGCTACGTGTAACGGTTGTTGCAACTGGTTTAGGCGGTGATCGTCGTCCACAGTTTGGTATTGTTGATAACGGCTTTAAAAAAGCATCAGGTTCTGATGTTGCAAGCACATCAAACCAAACGAGCAGTATGTACGTACCAAGCTTTGCAAGCCAAGATACAAACACTGAAGAAAATACGACTAAAGAGCAAGCGCAAAGTAAAGAAAAAGCGCCTTCAACGAGTTCAAGCAGTTCAAGTTCTTCAGCGCAAAATAGTAAAAAAGCAGATAAATCAGAAGGTGGTGATTATTTTGATATTCCCGCTTTTTTACGTAAGCAGGCAGATTAACATTTAATAATACTTTTGTTTGAAATATATACAAATATTGAAAGGCAAAAGGATTTATGTTAAAATCCGCCGTCTAACTGTAACTGATTTAAAAGTGAGCATACCTATGATTAAACAGCGTACGATTGCACAAGTAGTCAAAGCCATAGGAATTGGACTTCATAAAGGTGAGAAGGTCACAATAACTCTCCGACCTGCGAGCGCAAATACTGGGATTGTATTTCGTCGTGTCGACCTTGATCCGGTTGTTGATTTTGAAACAACACCTGAAGCCGTTGGTGATACGCAGTTGTGTACCTGTTTAATTAACAAAGATGGTGTTCGCTTATCAACTACTGAGCATCTTATTGCAGCTGTTGCTGCAATGGGCATTGATAATCTAATTGTAGAATTGGACAGCTCAGAAGTGCCGATTATGGATGGTAGTGCATTACCATTTATATATCTGTTACAAAAAGGCGGAATTGAAGAACAAAACGTTGCTAAACGCTTTATCCGTATTAAAGAAAAAGTACGCATTGAAGAAGATGGCAAGTGGGCTGAAGTTGAACCATATGATGGTTTTCATATCGACTTTGAGATTGCATTTAACCACCCAGCTATCAATGAAAGTCGCCAACGTATTGGGTTGGATATAACAACGCAAAGCTTTATTGAAGAAATTAGCCGTGCGCGTACTTTTGGATTTATGAAAGATATTGAATACATGCATGCAAACAACCTAGCGCTAGGTGGTAGCATGGATAGTGCTGTGGTACTTGATGAATTCAAAGTTTTAAATCCTAATGGCTTACGTTATAGCGATGAGTTTGTTAAGCACAAGATATTAGACTGTGTTGGTGACATGTTTATGACAGGTCATAATCTTTTAGGTAAAGTAACTGCATTTAAATCGGGTCATGATTTAAATAATAAATTACTTCGTAAAATTATGGCTACAGAGTCAGCATGGGAGTGGGCAACATTTGAAACGCCTGTGACGATGCCTGCACCCGGTCTTGAGTTAGCTCCAGCCTAAAAGCAGCAAATGAACAGCTCGCAAACAGTTATAAAAAATGACGCTAATTAGCGTCATTTTTTTTGCGTAAAATTTACTCTATTATAACTCTAAAAGATCTTGTAACTGATTTAAATGAGTTACTGTATAAGTTGGCTTTATTCCTTCGGCTAATTGCTCACCAGGGTGTTGTAACCAGCAAGTATCAATACCTGCATTGTTGCCGCCAAGTATGTCGCTTGCAGCAGTATCACCCACCATAAGTATCTCGCTTTTATCAGGGTTACCCATTAGCTCAAATGTGTGCTCAAAAATCGCTTTATTTGGTTTTGCTATACCCACAAGTTCAGATATTACTAACCATTCAAACATATCTTTTAAGCCAGTATGCTCAAGGCGTACGGTTTGTAAGCGGGCAAATCCGTTAGTAATAATACCTAATCTAGCATTTGGCTTAAGTTTATTTAAAAGCTCAATAGCACCAGGTAATGGCTCGCAAATTTGCGCCATAGAATCTAAAAAAGCATCGTTTAGCTCTTTTGCTGGCACATTAAGTTTTGAAGCCCACTCATTAAAGCGTGTTACTTGTAAGTAATCTGCGCTAATAGTGCCATTTTGATAATCAACCCACAGCTGCTTATTGGTTTTTTGATAATGAATATAATCGTCTTGGCTAAAATCTACGTTGTAAGCTTTAAACATGCGAGTCATGCCCGCTAAAATATCAAACCTAAATAAGGTTTCGTCTGCATCAAACAATACATAGTTGTACTTCATTAAACTTCCTAAATTAATTTGTTTGGCCGTATAGCTCAGGGTGTAAAAAAGGCGCCATAGCTAAAGTGAGTGCTTGTGTATAGGTACTTTCGCGCGTGGCATGATTGTTGGTAAGTAGACCAATAGCGCCACCTTTTTGTTTAACGTTGGTGGTATTAAATGCTTTGTCCATTACATCGCCAAGTTCTTCACCTTTAAGTAATGCATTATAAAGTACTTGGGGTAGAGGAAGGTTGCTGCTACGCCCTACAACTTGATTTAAGGCATTATCAATAACAACGTAAGCAAAGGTTGCTGCACCATAGCTAAATTGCTCTGCACCGCCTTCCATTGCAACGTAATAGTGAGCTTGGTGGTGCTCTTTACAATAATTAACACGGTTTTGTGCGCCAACACGTGTTTCTTCTTCGCCAATAGGTTGATCTGGCACATTGGATGGAGCATCAACACCTTGGCAATCAATTTCATGTTTAGGGAAATACATTGCAAAAATATGTTTAGCCGCGTTAATTTTGACAGGGTTTTTAGAACCCACAATAATTTTTAATGAGTACAACACAATGTCCCTTATTGTTACTAAAATCAGCAGTGTACGTGAGAGAGCTCAATCTTAGAAGAGGAGTTAAATAGGTATATCCAAAGGTGCTAAGTTTTCCAGTGCACGCTTTTTCAAAATAATATCTTTAATAAGTGGAGTAAGAACCAGCTCCATAGCTAAGCCCATTTTGCCCCCTGGTACTACAAGCGTATTAATACGAGACATAAAACTGCCTTCGATCATCCGTAAATAATAAGGAAAATCAACATCATCAATACCCCTAAAGCGAATAACTACAAAGCTTTCATCAAGAGATGGAATATCTTTGGCGCTAAATGGGTTTGATGTATCAACGGTCGGCACGCGTTGAAAATTAATATGGGTACGAGAAAACTGCGGGGTAATATGATTTATATAATCATCCATACTGCGTACAATAGAGCCCATAACCGCTTCGCGAGAGTGGCCTCGTTCGGATGTGTCGCGTATTAATTTTTGAATCCACTCAAGGTTAATAATTGGAACCATGCCTATTAATAAATCGACATGCTTTGCAACGTCTACATCTTGATCAACTACACCACCGTGTAACCCTTCATAAAACAAAATGTCAGTATTATGGTCAAGATCTTGCCAAGGTGTAAATGTACCTGGTAATTGATTATACGGAACGGCTTCATCAAAGGTATGTAAGTAGCGGCGTAACTTTCCTTGACCTGTTTCGCTATAGTTTTCAAACAACGTTTTTAAAGCGCCAAAGTCATTGGCCTCTCGGCCAAAGTAACTAATATGTTTACCTTCTTGTTGTGCTTCTCGAACTTTTTTATCCATTTCGGGGCGAGTGTAACGATGAAAGCTATCTCCTTCGACAAAAGCCGCTTGAATATTAAGGCTACGGAAAATATGTTTAATTGCATTCGTTGTGGTGGTTGTACCCGCACCAGATGAACCCGTAATCGCAATAATAGGATTTTTAGCTGACATGTTAATTCTCTTTTTAGGACCAGGTTTTATAACCAGACTAAACTTAACATTATTTTAAGTCGTTTGGGTATCTTAAGAGTTGACTGACTTAGCTCAAGTGACGCCATCAGCAAATAACGTTATCATGAGGTGCTTAAAATTAAAACGAGAGAAAGCATGAAACTTATTAAACCATTACTTGGATTATTTTCTATAGCAGCGCTGAGCCCAATAGTGGTGCAGGCTAGCATGCCAAAAAGCCAAGTATTACTTGCTGATTTAAATACACCTTTCGGGGTACAAGTTAGTATAGTGAGCGATAAAAATAGTTATAACAACCAACCGCACTTAACAAGTACAGGTTTATACTTTACTCATGAAGTAATTAATAAAGGGCAAAGCCAAACTGATATTGCTTATTACGATTTAACATCAAAAAAAGTTACCAATATAACTAACTCTCCTGTAAGCGAATATTCGCCAACGGTTATGCCAAGTGGTGATGCGATATCAGCGATTGTTGTAGAAGCTGACGGTAAGCAAAAATTGTGGCATTACCCACTCAAAAATGAAGATGCGCCAAGTCGTATTTTTGATTGGATTGAACCTGTTGGATACCATGCATGGGGTGTCCAAAATGATTTAGTGATGTTTATTTTAGGAAAGCCTCACACTCTTCAATATACTTCTGTTGCACAAGCGAAGGGGGAAATAGCTGCCAGTAATATTGGCCGAACGCTTATTTATAACAACTCAATGGCTGCATTTTTATTTAGTTACACTAAAAACGAGCAACACATTTTAGCGAGTTTTAATCCACAAGATAAACAAGTTGAAGACCTATTAAGGTTACCGGCTCAAGTTCAAGATTTTATTTTAAAGGATAATGCGACCATTGCTTATGCTATTAAAAACCGCGTTTATCAGCGTAAACTTGATGGAAGTGATGAAGTATCGCAATGGCTTAATTTAAGCACCTACTGCGAAACAAATATAACAAGAATGAGTTACAACAATGAAAAACTCGCTTTTGTATGTGATATAACAAAGTAAAGCAGACAAATAAATTCAGATTTTATTGTGTGTATGCGTTAATCTAATACGCAAATTAACTAATAGGGATTACACGTGGCTTATAGTGCAGACGAGCTGACAGAACAGCTCATTAAATTACAGTGCAGAAGTAATTTTAAGATTAAAAATATTGCAGAGTACATGTTAGTAAACTCTAAAGAAGCATTTTATACCCACAGCGAAAGCGGCAAGGGTAAAATAGTAATTCGCCCTGCATTTGAAGTATTTAGTGATGATTTTAATGATATAGATGGCGTAACACGTGCGCAAGGGTACTTCCATAGCAGTGAGATGACACGCTTTCCTACGCGCATTTTTAAAAGCGCTCAACCTATTCACTACGGTGTTGCGTTTAAAATAAACTCTGAGCAAGCAGCCAAAGATTTTATAGCCAAGCTAACTATGATTATTGGCAACTAATTTTATATAAAAAGTAAAAAGCCGCTGAATTTATATTCAGCGGCTTTTGTATTTTTATAGCTCAATAAACCTAATAATTACTTACTTTTTAAAAAGCTATTAACCGATTCAAGTTCACGTGTTTTAAGCGCGATACAATCGTTTGTGCTTTCTTCAAGCTTACTTAATGTACGAGCGTAACCAGCTACATCAGCTACTTTTTCGTTAAAGAAGGTTTTTGTTGTCGCTAAGCTTTCTGCATCACAGCTTGCAGTTGTAAAGTACGGCAAGTTAGGAATAAAGAAAGGCGGTAAGCTTGCTGTTACTTTATCGTAGTTACTGTAAACCCAATCAATAAATAACGCTTGGCGCTCATCTGTGTAACTTTGACCTGACAAAATAGTACGCATGTCAGATGCCGTTACTTCATCCGTTAAGCTATAAGCTAATACCGCTTTTTGTAACTCAGGTTTACCAAAAAAGCCCATAGCTGCAAGCATGTTTGTGCGTACTTGCGGATCTTTAGTCGTTTTAAACGTTGTCATGAATTGATCAAGCAGCGCTTTGTCACCATGAAAAGCAGCAAGAGTTAAGTACGTACCCGCTAAGTATGGGTCTACTTTTTGTGGATCATTTAAATAAACCTGCGTTTGTTCTTTGGCTTTATTGATGACGTTTTGATCTTCACCATCAAAACCTAAGCGTGATACAACGGCTGCACGAAGTTGTGCAATAGCACCATCTTCACCCGCTTTTGCTTCTAAACCATATTTTTTAGCAGCAGGCGTTACTGCACCGCGAATAAATTCAGGCCATAGGTCTTTATTGCTATCGTCTTTAAAAGTGCGCTGTTGCGACACTAAGTAACCTAGTGCGGTATTTGCTACGCGAGGGTGGCTATCGCTTACGAACACTTCAAGTGTTTGCATTAACTTAGCAGCAGATATAACACCAGCATCAAGTAGCGCATCAGTAGCAGATAGTAACGCTAAGCGTTCACGGTCACTCAGTACGCTTGGCGCCTTTTTAACAAGTGCGCTAAATTGTGCATCATCCATTACCCAGCGGTAGTAGCCTAATGCACCTTGGTCAGGATAAATCCACTCTGGTTCAAAGTCTAAATCTAGTGTTTGGCTTTGTTTATTAAGTAATACGTTTGCTGTTTTTACTTTATCGCCAGCACCATATTTAATTGCAACAGGTACATTCCATAGCTGCTCTGGCGCATCAACGCCTGCGTTTACAAAGCGGCTTTGTGAAATAGTTACTTTGCTACCTTGTTGAGTTACTTTAACTAGTGGGAAAGAAGATTGCTCAATAAACGATTTTAAAACACTCGCTACGTCTTTATTTGATGCTTTACCAAGTGCTTCCCATAAGTCGGCCGCTTCTGCATTTTTATATGAAAACTCTTTTAAATAACTTTGAATACCTTTTTGAAATGCATCTTCGCCAATCCAGTTTTCAACCATAGCAAGTACTGAGCTGCCTTTACTGTAAGCAAGACCTAAACC
>NZ_AUTI01000067.1:0-3525 GCF_000497995.1 Pseudoalteromonas sp. TB25 | reverse complement strand
CCGCCCCATACTACAAGCCAGCCTAGGTGCTCGCGGATCATGGTCTGAATAATATCTTTAACCATTTTAGGAGTAAGCTCATCTAAGCGCTCATCAACTAGTTTAAGCACCGTTTTATGCAGGCTTTCTGCGCTATTACCTTGTGAAAGTGTTTGGCTTACTAATGCTTTAAAGTCGTCAGTTTGAGAAATCTCACTAAGCGACAATTGCATTTTTTCAATAAACTTTTCACGCATCGGCTCTATTGCCGCTGTACCGCCAAACATTCCTAGCATACTACCAAACTGAGACTGCTCTATTACCTCTAACAAATTGTCGAATGCAGGGTTTAAATCAACATTGCTAATTATTGGCTCAAAGTCGATATTGGGCTGCGCTTTATTGAGTAAATTATTAATTTTTTGCTCTGAAAAAAACTCCGTTAATATCAGGTTTCGTATAGCGACTTTAAAGCTTTCAAACTTAAGCGCTATAACACCTGAACCGTATAAAAACGGGACTTTTTCGAATAACATATGAATAGCTAATAAATTAGTTACCGCGCCAGAAAGTGCAAATAAACCAACAGACAACACAATTGCTTGGTTAAACATAAAACCTACAACAACACATAAACCCGCTAGCAAATTGGTTATTAAACTTTTGTTCATTTTAACTCCACTACAGTAAGTGTAATTTTATTCAATATAGCCGTTAATTTTACAACGTTTAGATTGTTAAATTAATACCTTTTTGCCATAGTTTAAGTATCTGTTTAAAAGGCGAGCAATTGTTATGTGGAAAACAGTAAATGAGCACATCAGCCAAGCCATTAATTTTGATTTTAAGCACACCTACAAACGCCAATTACAAAGTACAAACACCGACAAACTATTTCATATTACCAATGGTACGCATAACTACTTCGTTAAAATAGCACTAAAAAGCGAGCTCGAGCGTTTAGAAAGTGAATTTGTTGGCTTAAAGCTTATGGCGCAAAATAGTAATTTTAAAGTACCTGAATGTATTACAACTGGTGCAAATATAGAGTTTTCGTTTATTGTTTTACAATGGCTTGTTTTAGATAAACAACCCCACGACACGTGGACTAATATGGGTCGCAACCTCGCTAAAATGCATCAAAAACATGACCAAGCTATGTTTGGCTTTGATGTAGATAATTACCTAGCCACGACCATACAGCCAAACCGCTGGCACAAAAAGTGGGATGTATTTTACGCCGAAGAGCGTATAGGGTGGCAATTACAACTACTCGCTGAAAAAGGCATTAACTTTATTGAACCCGAACGCTTAATTAATACCGTAAAAGAGCAACTACATAGCCATCAAGTACAACCTTCATTACTGCATGGCGATTTTTGGCGTGGCAATATGGGATTTTTAAAAGCAGAACCAACAATATTTAACCCGGCTTGTTATTATGGTGATCGGGAAGTGGATATTGCAATGAGCGAACTATTTGCCCCCCTGCCTAAAGACTTTTATAGCGCCTATAACGCGCACTACCCGCTTTCTCAAAATTACGAGAAGCGTAAGTTAATATACCAGCTATACCCCATTTTAAATCATGCCAACATCTTTGCCGGTCACTATCTTACTGAAGCTAAACAACATATAGAAAAGCTGGTATTTGAAGGTATAAAATAAATGTCATAAGCTGCATTTGAGCACTATATTTAATGAGTAAGTAGACGTTCATCTGTAAGCGATTAAGTTGAACCTAACTTAATTATTTATAACTGGAGTGATTATGAAAGATTTTTTATCACAACGAATAACGTGCCCACACTGCGGACACCACATACATCTAGACTTAGACGCAAGCAGCGGCGATCAAGACTATATAGAAGATTGCACTGCCTGCTGTAACCCAATTCATTTAAATATGCATATAGACCATGCTAATAATAAATTGGAGCTACACGTAGACAGTGACGACGAACAAATATTTTAACTTAAGCCTGATGGCGTAAGTAGTTCTCTACCGTATTTACAATAGTGTAAGTTTGCTGATCAACTTCAATATTAAACTTGTCACCCACTTGCGCTGCACCAATGTTTGTAATGGCGAGCGTTTCCGGAATTAGGTGTATCCAAAAACCTTGTTCATCAACTTCGCCTACGGTTAAGCTTGCGCCATTTATAGCAACAAAGCCTTTATATAACACGTACTTTTGCCACTCTTTTGGCAAGCTTAATTGTATTTTACAGTTATTCTCAAGCTTCACTATTTGAGAGATTTGTGACGTACAATGAATATGCCCAGACACTATATGCCCACCTAGCTCAGTACCAAACGTAACAGAGCGTTCGTAATTTACTAAACTACCTAGCTCAAGCAGGCCTAAATTAGTTAACTTTAGGGTTTCGTCAATCACATCAAAATGCACTTGCGCCACCACATCATGATTACTTAGCTCAACTTGCACAACCGTTAAACAACAGCCATTAATAGCAATACTTGCGCCTAAATCTAAATGCTTAACGTACTCATCGCTCACCGATACAACTAAGCGTAACACACCATCAGCATGAGTTTTAGAGACCACTGTTGCTTGTGTTTGCACTATTCCTGTAAACATAAAATCACTTATAATTATTACAAAGTGCTAGTTTAACGTATCAACTCATAAAATCATTCACTACTGTGATTTTTATTTGAAACGCAATAGATTACAATTGCCGCCTGTTTTATTTAATAGCTTTTTTTATGACCTTTTGCAATTGGGAAGCCAAGCGTTTACTTTCCCTAGCCTTACCTGTTTTTTTAGCACAAGTTACACTTATTTTAATGTCGGTAGTCGACACAATTATGGCCGGCCAAGTTAGCCCTACTGACTTAGCTGCACTTTCTATTGCAACAGGAATATGGAACCCATTATTACTTGCTCTGCAAGGTATTTTATTAGCGCTTACTGGTATTATTGCGCAGTTTTCAGGCAGCGATGACCGCAAAGGCATTAGCCACTATTTTCAACAAGCGCTTTATTTAACCGCTATTTTAAGCTTTACAGGTTTTGGTATTGCCCATTTAGCAGATGCCATTATTTTAAAGCTCGATACAACGCCTGCTATTGCAAACCTTGCCATTGACTACATCCATTTTGTGAAATGGGGTGTGTTTGGATTTTTAATTTTTACAGTATATAGAAACGTTACCGAAGGCATGGGGATGACCAAACCCGCCTTTTACATAAGCCTATTAGGTTTAGCCGTTAATATTCCAGTAAATTATATTTTCATAAATGGCTTATTTGGGTTTCCTGCTTATGGCGGCGCAGGCTGTGGCATTGCCACAGCAATTGTTTTAACTGTTATGGCAATAGCACAAGTTACTTACTGCCAAATGAGTAAAAAGGTAGATGCTAAAGGCCTGCTTTCATCATTCGAAAAACCTAATTTCACTACCATTGGTATTATTACTAAGCTAGGTATACCAATTTCACTCGCCACCTTTTTTGAAGTCACTTTATTTGCGTGTATACCGCTATTTATTGCGCATTTAGGTGCAGTGGCTGTGTCGGG
>NZ_AUTI01000066.1:0-3859 GCF_000497995.1 Pseudoalteromonas sp. TB25 | reverse complement strand
ATGGCGGTGCTGCATTTTTAGTCGCATATTTAGTGCTTGCGTTCTTTTTAGCCTACCCCGCTTTAATGGCTGAACTTATGATTGGACGTCATGGCCAAGCAAACGCAGTGTCATCACTTCAAAAAATATCTAATAAGTCATGGCAAAAACACTTTGCTTTTGCTGTTGGTTTTGGCGGTATTTTATGCGCTGGCTTTATACTAAGCTTTTACGCCATTGTTGCCGGTTGGATGCTCAGCGCCACAGCTGAACCCATAGCCACTTTAGTTGGTGCCAACACAGCATCTACATGGTTAAGCGAGCAATCACTTACTCGAAATATTATATTCACTATGATCTTTATCGTACTAACTGTCGCTATTATAAGTAGAGGCGTTGAAAACGGTATTGAAAAGTGGTCTAAGCGTTTAATGCCTGCACTTTTAGGCATTTTATTTGCACTTATTGCTTATGTGATGACGCAAGATGGTGCTATGGAAGGCTTAAAAGCCTACTTAGTTCCTGACTTTTCATCTATTTTTGACGCAAAACTATTAGTAAGTGCACTAGGGCAAGCTTTCTTCTCTTTATCGCTTGGCACTAGCGTAATGATTATTTACGGCTCGTACATTAGTAAAAAAGAAAATCTTGTTTCTTTAGGTGCCTATGTGACCCTTATTGATGTATTTATAGCCTTTGTTGCAGGTTTACTGATTATTCCGGCTATGTACGTAGCACAAGCTCAAGGCGTTGAAATATTCTCGGCCACAACGGGTAAGCTACTCTCTGAAGATACATTAGTGTTTCAGGTACTCCCCGCTTTATTTGATGGAATGGGCGAAGTTGGCTTATTTGTGGGTTTTTCATTTTTTGCGTTAATGAGTATTGCCGCTTTAACATCATCTATTTCAATGTTAGAGGCGCCAGTATCATACACCGTAGAGCGCTTTGGGATGAAACGCGTTCAAGCAACGTGGTTAATTGGGGCGCTAATCGCTGTCGTTAGCATTACAATTGTGTGTAACCTTAGCAGCTTATTTGGCTTAGTAATCACTCTCACTACAAAAGTAGCTCAGCCTTTACTTGGTCTTATGTGTTGTATATTTGTAGGCTGGATTTGGTATAGAGGCTCATTACTAAAAGCAATTCAAGAGGGTAACCCTGAAGTTCACAATACATTGTTTTGGAAAATATGGCCTTGGTATACTAAGTTTGTATGTCCACTTGCTATTGGCATGGTGTTTTTACATTCACTATTGAGCTAAATGATACCTTAGCCTTAAAATAGTTTTAAATAAAATAGCCCACATTAGTGGGCTTTTTTATAGCTGCTTAAATTGGATTTATTGAGTGAGTTTTAAAATCATATCTTGATGAGGTATACCGTCTTCTAGATATTCACTTTTGTAATCTTCAAAGCCAAAGGAGCGGTAAAAATCAAGTAAGTAGGTTTGTGCGCCAATATAAATATCTCGTTCAGGCCACCGCTCTTTACAGCATTCTATAGCTTTACTTACAAGTACAGTGGCGTCGCCTTTGCCACGCGCACTTTTACTTACCAGTACGCGCCCTATTGCGCTGTATTGCTCATTTTTTTCATAGCATCGGGCATAAGTGTGTAGCCGCCCATTGTCTAGTGTATATAAATGCTGTGTATTTAAATCAATATCTACATCATCAAGTTCAGGGTAAGGGCACGCCTGCTCTACAACAAATACGTCTACACGTCCTCGCATAATAGTAAAAAGAGTATGCGCATCTAAAGCATTAAACTGCTCACATTTAAATTGCATTTTAAATCCTATAAACAATAAACCCAGCCTAGGCCGGGTTTAATAAAATTATTCACTTGTTAGTTTATATTAAGCAAATAAGCGCTCTAGTTGGTCGCACAACTGCGATAAATTCACGTGGTCATGCTCTATCGTTAAATCTACATAACCATCGCCTCTAAAGGCCCTGTCTAGCTCTATAAGCACGTGTGTTTTATGTGCCTCTGGTACAAATGACAACTCGATCTCTTGAATGCCAAATAAACTACGGCTATTTGGCTTATATTCAAGTTCCTGATAACAGCCCGATAACGATTGAAATGTTGAAGCGCGCAAATGGCCTTTTTCTACATCAGCCTTCATTAAGCTAAAACCTAGCTTTTCCATCGCCTGCATGCACGTTTTAACAGCTTCATTAGGGTAAATATGTAAATGGTCTTTATCGCTCGGATCAAGTGCTAAATCAATATCTAAACCTGTTTCAAGCCACACATGGGATTGATTGTAACCTGCATTAATTTCTGTAATAGGTGTTTCAGAATGAAGACGTGCTTCAAAAGGGATACTTTTAACTTCGCCCGGCTCAATTGTACCTATATCTGTAATTCGCCATTGGTCAATCACATGATTGGTAAAATAATCGCCATCATCACCTGCCACTTTAACACGGGTCATAAGTAATAAATCTAAGCCTGCAATATCTTGGCTAACATCACCTGCGGTAATGACTATTTGTGCATTAAAAAGCTGACCAGGTTGTAAGTGTTCTGTCTCTAAAACAGTATCTACTTTTGCAGCACCAATACCTACCGACGCTAAAATCTTTTTAAACATATATTTCTCCTTAAGCTGAGCGGTTCTATTATTTGCTCTTGCTTAAACTTCTTCGTTATCGCATCTTAACCATATTTAAAAGCCAATGTCAGTGAAAAAATGTTATTTACATGCTATTTACGATTAAATATATGTTTGATGCGCATTTTTTATACACAGCTAGGCAAGTATTTGATTAGACGCGTTCATTTTTAGGTCTATTTTTATTTTCAATGGTATAAATTTTTCGTTACACTGCAACCCCAAATGAAGTGATATTAAGAATTATGGAACTAATCTATTTTGCCGCCGCGTTTGTGTGTGGCTTTGCTGTTTATCAGTTAAAGCTGCCTCCTCTTATTGGATTTTTATTAGCAGGTTTTGCTTTAAATTTATCGGGTTATAAAAGTACAGAGTTGCTCGATACAATAGCAGCACTTGGCGTAACCCTTCTTCTTTTTAGTATTGGTTTAAAGCTAAAGGTAAACAGTTTAATTAAACCCCAAGTGTGGGCGCCTGCAACATTGCATATTATTTTTAGCAGCGCGCTTTTTAGTGGCTTTATGTTATTGCTTGGTGTTTTCGCTATTCCACTGTTTATTGATTTAAGTTGGCAAAGTGCTTTATTAGTTGGGTTTGCGCTTAGTTTTTCAAGTACTGTATTTGCAGTAAAAGTGCTTGAAGAACGCGGAGAAATGGCAAGCCTTCACGGTAAAATAGCCATTGGTATACTAGTCATGCAAGATATCTTTGCTGTTATCTTTTTAGCGATTAGTACAGGTAAAATTCCAAATGTATGGGCAATTGCATTAATAATTGCTCTGCCTTTATTACGACCTGTCATGTATGGCGTATTAAATCGCTCTAAACATGGTGAACTATTACCATTATTTGGTTTTTTCTTTGCTTTACTTGCTGGTTATCATGCATTTGAATTTGCAGGATTAAAAGGCGACCTAGGCGCACTCATAATTGGGATGATGTTTGCACCACATAAAAAAGCAGGAGAACTATCAAAATCTCTGCTTAATTTAAAAGACATATTATTAGTCGGTTTTTTCTTAAGTATTGGCTTGAGCGCAGAGCTAACCACTAGCTCATTAATCGTTGCTATTATACTTGTTTTAGTTTTACCTATTAAAATAGCGCTTTATTACGTATTCACAAATATATTCAAACTACGCGCACGTACATCATTACTTACCGCCTTTAGTTTATCTAACTACAGCGAATTTGGGTTAATTGTATGTGCAGTAGCAGCTAGCACAGGCATGATCACTTCTGAGTGGCTGGCC
>NZ_AUTI01000065.1:0-952 GCF_000497995.1 Pseudoalteromonas sp. TB25 | reverse complement strand
CCGACACGCCTCTAAAATTAGTAAGCGCTTCAAACGCTTCACCAAATACACACGACATATCAGCAGCTATACCTTTATCGCCACCTGCAAATACGTTTAAATCGGCACCGGCGCTAAAAAACTTCTCGCCTTCGCCAGTAAGTACTAAGGCATAAATATTTTTATTATTGTTTAGCTCGTTAACGGTATTTTTTAAGTCAACTAAGGTGTCTTTTGTCCAGGTGTTTGCTGGCGGGTTAGACATCGTTAAAATAGCAACATGACCTTCGGTTGTAAGTTCAATACTCGGATTAGATTTAGATTCTGACATACATTGCTCCTTATAAAACGTCGCTTGCAGACTCAGCCAAAATACGGCGCGCTATAATCACACGCATAATTTCGTTAGTGCCTTCTAAAATTTGATGAACGCGTACATCACGTACATGGCGCTCAAGCGGGTATTCTTTTATGTAACCGTAACCACCATGAATTTGCAGTGCGTCGTTACATACGGTAAAGCCAACATCGGTAGCAAAACGTTTAGCCATGGCGCAGTAAGTGGTTTTTTCAACGTCGTTATTATCAAGTTTAAATGCAGCAAGCCTTACCATTTGGCGCGCAGCTACAAGCTCGGTGTTCATATCGGCAATTTTAAATTGCAAAGCCTGAAACGCAGCCAATGGTTTACCAAATTGCGTGCGTTCTTTTAAATATTCACGGGCGGTATTAAGCGCCGCTTGCGCTGTACCAATTGAACATGTGGCAATGTTAATTCGACCGCCATCAAGGCCTTGCATCGCAAATTTAAAGCCTTCTCCCTCTGCGCCTAACAAGTTATGCGCAGGAATGCGCACATCTTCAAAGCTAATTAAGCGTGTAGGTTGTGCGTTCCAACCCATTTTTTCTTCAGCTTTGCCATATTCAACGCCTTTTGCGTCGGCCGGGACTACAAATGCCGAAATACCCGCAG
>NZ_AUTI01000064.1:0-4508 GCF_000497995.1 Pseudoalteromonas sp. TB25 | reverse complement strand
TTAACCAACCAAATGCCAAGTGAAATGTGGCATGAGGCTGGGAAGTTAGCGGTTGGGTGATGAGCTAAAACTTTGATTAAATCAAATTTTAAATATTTTTTAAGGAATAACAAATGAAAAGTTTACGTGGCCTTGCTCTTGCCGCCTTTGTAATAATGATATCTGTATTATGTAGTATAATTGCTCAATTCGGCTTCTCACCAGATTCACCGATTGAGCAATGGGGAGCTTTTGGAGATTTCATTGGAGGAACATTAAATCCCATTTTTGCCTTTCTATCATTTATTTGTTTATTAATGACAATTGTTTTACAAAATACAGAACTAAAAGAAACAAGAAAAGAGTTTACCCGCGTAGCAAATGCTAATGAGCAGCAACTTGCACTTATTTCCAACCAACAACAAAAAGATGATACTTATAAAGTAATTCAAAAAGTTACTGAGCGTCTTAACAAAAACTACAATGAAAATAGATTCAAAGAAAAAACTCTTTCTTTACATAAAATCATCTTGGATGGTGCAGATTATAATAAAAATCTCGATTTAAAATTTCTATATGAAGCATGCAATGACACTAGTAGTGACGATTATAAAATCATTAAATATATTGAAAAAGATCTTATCCTGTTAAGAGGACTTCTTGAAGGTTACGAAAAGTTAACTCAGCTAGATATAAGCAAAATCAATCCATTGGTTAACTTTTATAAAAATGAATATAAAGAGCTAGTAATCACTTTAAGTAACTTCAATCTAATTGAACATGATTTGTTAAACAGTTATCAATTTAAAGCGTAACCAAGTTAACTAGGTTACGCTAAATGTACTTATCCAATTTAATTAATTAAATATCATCAAAAAAGAATATATCATCCACAACTCGGACAGAGCCGTCACGAATAAAAGAGGATAAAGTTTTCAACCTTCGCAAATGTGCCATAATTATTTTTGAACGAACAAAATCATTATCAAAACCACCATCCAACCAATCTATTCCGTCATTTAATAGTAATGCAGATAATTCTTTATATAATCGCTTGCAATCATTATCAGAATAAAAAGCAAGAGCGGCATCTTTTGTTAACTTCTGATTTAACCCTAAATCACTAATTCTGTAATATAACTCAGAATATACTTCAGATATAGTGGACTCATTTTGTAAATACTTTTTGATAGCATGTAATGTCAAATCACTATTAGCTGTCTCGCACTTTACTTTCATATATCCCGGCGATGCATAATATATGGCTTCTAATTTACATCCTTTATCCCTTGGAACGTAGCTTGCTAAGGTATTATAAAAATGAACTGAGCTAAAACCACCTAACCAGGGCAATGTAGTGCTATTAATACTTTTATTATTTGATACATATATAAAATCAAAAACTTGCTTAAACTTTTTGAAAAGCTCTTTAAGCAAATCAATATTCCATTCATCTTCAAAAACCATTGAGGTTATATTTGTATCACCTATATATTCAGATATATCTAAAAAGGAGTCATCAGATGGGATATAGCTTTTTGGTATCTCGTCATTTCCTACCATATAAGTTTCTAAAGTAACTTCATCTTCATCAACGATGAAAAGAAAGGAGTCGGGTTGATTAACTATTACTTCTTTTATCGACTTTTCGCCTAGAACCAAACGCAAACGGTCTTGTTCTTGTATTTTAAAATAAAGCCACCGATTATGGTTTTCATTACAATCGCACCAATATTTCAAATAAACAGTATTATTTCTGCTTCTATACTCTGATAATAAGGGGCCTTCAAAGTATATTAAATCTTTACTCCATTCTAATTCACTTAAAGGAAACTTTGTTACTTTAAATCTATCTAAGTTTTCCATGATGACTACCTTTCACTCATTTTTTTTGTAATCTTAAATTTTGAATCTAACTGTGTATTTTTAGACTCATAAAAGTCAAAATGAGTATTTCTTCCTGGAGGCGTTTGTAAGCCATCATTAGCTGAAAGTTTACCAAAGGCTAAGTACCCGCCTATAGTTTTGTGTATGTTATTAATCTTTTTTTCTAAAGCTTTATAATGTCTAATTGCTTCTTGCTCATTTGTAAAAAAAGACAACGCAAGTAGAGAACAGTTTTGACTACCAGAGTTTTTATTTTTCACTCTACTAGGTGATATTTTCCCTGGAGGCATAAAGCTCTTACAACATAGAGGGTCATGTACAATACGGTAAGCTTCTGTAGACTTACTTTGTGCATTTTGCGGCGGGCAAGATGGGATTTCATCTAAATCCTTCTGATACTTCATTTTTCATCCTTGACTAGTTTATTATTTACTATTCGCTACATATTAACATCAATTTAGTTTATTAATGTCTAAATATTCTTTGCTATTAACTCAGCTTTCAACAAACCACCTTTGGTCAGTAACTTAGGCGCGAAACTTGGGTTACGCTTTGACTTATAAGCATCAAGTATTAATTTAAGGCCGTGCGCCTCGAGTAGTGAAATATTGACCTCGGTATCCATTTCGGCTGATTCGATAAAGTCATCTGAAAAGCTAGGGGCAATTATTAATACCTGTGCTACGCGTTTACCTTGGTTTTCAGCGCGGGTTACATAGGCTTTTACTTGGCGAGACGTTGTTGAGTATTTTGCAAAATCTCCATTTTTACAAGTTTTTGCTTCACCAATAATTATGTCGTTATCACTGAGTGAAATTACTATATCGGCTTTATCTTTAGCGGTGTTTAAAACTTTTCGTAAATCTTCATCGATATTGAGCTCTAGTAGTTCAAAAATGGCTTTTGTAACTTCTTCAAACTTAACGCCAATGTCGGCTTCTGTTACATCTGCGCCAGCTTCTCTTAATGCGTTAATATCACGACGCGCTAATGCGTCATAGTTCTCTATTAGCTTATCTGTCGCGTTTGCAAAGCTTTCTAAAATAGCAAAACGTGCATTGCCACGCTTAGAAAGCCCCATGCTGTCGCGAACTTCTCTTACTTCATCATTTGATAGTAAATATAAAATATCGTGTGGCGTAATGCTTAACGCACGTAGTTTTTCGGTATCAATAACTTCGTTCGCTTCAAGTTCAAACGCTTCTTTTAACACTGCTTGCATAGTTGGAAAGTGTTCTTCTAGTGTTTTTAAAAGCTGTTTGAAGCCGCTTGCGCTTAGCGAATCAAACTCTTTTTCTGTAGCGCCTGATAATGATGACAGTATCAGACCAATGCGCTCATCTAAAGTAGTGCCTAGTTTTTCTGTATCAATTTCTAAATCTTGTATCAGCTGCTTTAACCTGTCTTTACGTTGATTTTGGTTATCTTCAACGTTATGAATATCGTCGGATAATAATTTGGCTGCGCTAATTCCTGAATGTATAATTGTTTGAATTTTATCAGTTCGGCTTACGCCTCTAATTTTACGACCATGGGCTTTTAAGGCATTGGAAAGTTCGGCATCTGTTAGCGTTCTAAGTATTCTTAGCACGTATTTATCAGCTAAATCTTTTCCTTGGATCTCATTCAATAGCGTAACTATTTCATCAGGAATAAATACTTCTTGTCTCTTTTTGCTGATAAATAATAACCCCATATCTCTGAGGCTATTTAAGGCATCAAGTACTCCATTTTTAGGAATAACATCAACTAAATGCTCTACAGCAGCGCATTCATCAGTAGTTAAATTAAGTTCATTAGCCAGAACGTTGAGAACACTGCGCTCATCATCTGTAACTTTAGCTTCTCGATTATTTTTTTCATCATTAAAGTATGCTTCTTTCATACAAGCATGGTAAATTTTTAAGGCTCGGTTTCGCTCTAAAACACTTTCGGCTGCGCCTTGCTGGATACACTCTTTGAGCTCTTTTGATAGCTTAGATAACTCAACCCATTCTTTTTCATAAAGTGACTCTATCCAACTAATTCTTGCTACTCCATTCCCGTCTCGACTTAAAATATTCACCAATAAGTTAAGCTGAGCGCTACTCATTAATATTTGTTCTTGGACAGATATTTTGAAGAAGTCACGAACAGTATTGAACAGTTGAGTAATTTCACTACCTGAGGCATTTTTAATTTGACCGTCGATATTATCGATTGCTTTCGCTAGTTTTTTATTGTTTTTAGCGGCATCAGAACAAAGACGATCGAGGCATGAAATGAATTTTGATTTTTCTACTTGGTTAACAACTGATAAAACTTGGTTGAGTTTCATTTTATAGAGTCCTTTCTAATTATGTTTCAAATAAGGTAACAGTAAATTACTACTAGGGCAATAATCGTTCAGTTAGTGTTAATTTTTGACACCCAACAAAAATAGAAAACCTACATTTATAAACACCAATCTACCAACACACTCCAATTCCCCGTGTTCACACCTGAAACTTAGTTAATGATGAGTAATTTACAGCATGGATGCTGTACAAAGCGTAGCTTGGCCATGGATGGCCTATCTACGCTGGTTACGTTCACATCATTAACGTAAGTTGAAGATAAAGTGTGATCCTCGGGTGCGCCGTGGGATTCCAAAGGGCGGTCGG
>NZ_AUTI01000063.1:0-3327 GCF_000497995.1 Pseudoalteromonas sp. TB25 | reverse complement strand
TGGCTCGGGAGATACGGATCAAAATAACTATTTATTAGGGGGCGGTGTATCACTTGATGTACCTGGCTTTCAATATTTTAATGTGGCTTATTATCGTCGTTTTCAAGATGATATAGGTATTCAACGTGAAGATAATAACCAAATAACAGTCACGTGGGGCTACAACAAAGGTAACTTTAGATACGATGGCTTTTTAGATATTGTAGATAGCACCGACACAATGTTTGGTAAAAGTGAAGGTGGCTTTAACTTTACCTCGCAGATTAAATACAATATTGCCCCTATGCTCGGCTTAGATACAGGCCGCCTTGATGTGGGTATTGAGTATGTTTATTGGAAAAATAAATTTGGTGTAGATGGGCAAACCGAACATAATCCAAACTTGCTAGTTAAATGGCATTTTTAACAGCAAATTGAATGGTATTTAATTAATAATTAAAGGCTACTTTTTAGTAGCTTTTTTATTTGATAATTTTAAATAATTGAATAGCTTAAATTAATTGTGTTAAATTACTTTTTAATAACACTATATGGATTTTTTGCATGGATTCTGAAATTGATTTTTCTACCTACACTTTAGATGAGCTTTACTCATCAGCGAGAGCTATAGATCGCGAAGCCTACCCAGATCGAGCAAAAGAAATAGACGACTTAATTAAAACGCGAGAAGCACAGAACCCATCTGAAAATATTGTATCAAAAGTAGCAGGAGAAAAAGCAACGCGCTCAGATAGGCTAGTGGCTGCTATTATTGATGGCGTTTTAGGTGTTGTTTGTTTTATACCTGTATTCATACTCTTAGGGTTTGATAATTTAAGCCAACCAACACTTACTTTATCTGCAGGTTTGCTAGGTTATGGCATATTAAGCACGTTAGTGCTTCATGGTTACCTCATGTACCAACGCGGACAAACAATTGGTAAATCTTTAATGTCTATCCGTATTGAAAATTTAGATGGTACACAAGCAAGCTTTACTACAATTTACTTTAAACGCATGCTTTGTATGCAACTATTATCACTTGTCCCTTCGGTAGGTCAGTTTATAGCTGGTTTTGTTAATCCATTATTTATATTTGGAAAAGATAAACGATGTTTACATGATCATTTAGCGGGAACAAAAGTGAGTTATGTAGATTAATCAGGATATTAATTATGGCAGCTTTGCCCGGATTTAAGTTTGATTAGCAAAAGTTACAAAATGGCGTATTTCACTAAATTGGTAATATAATTAAAAAACCTTACCGATTTTTTTGACTAGTAACCAAGGATGATTATGAAAAACAACACACAACTAATTTTAGCACTAGCGGCCTCTTTAATTTGTTACTCAACATATATTGTATTGATAGATAAACCTTTTAGTTTGCAAGCGCTTAACCTGTTTTTATTTCCCGTTATTTTATATTTTGTGTTTATTCGTTCGCGCAATGTTGAGCAAAGCCCGTTAAAGGCTGTACGCGTTGAGGGGCAAATATTATACGTTTATAAGCAAGTGTTTAATATTAACGATATTAACAAAGTTGTCATCGACAAAACTAAGAGGCACGGTGTATTTGCACTACCGTATAATCAAGTTGATGGTAAAACAACTGAGTTTATTTTCAATAAAGATGCGTTTGAATCTTTAAAATCCTACCTTTTACAAAACATTCCAAATGTAAAAATTATTGAATAAAGTAAAGAAGTAACAATGAATTTAAAGAGCATATATTATTCATTGGTTTTCTTACTGCGGCGAAAATCAATGAGGTGATAAATGAGAATATTTAGGAACACAAACGAGTTTGATAAACTGTCGAGGTGTTACGCATGTATTAAATGTGGTACTTGGGTGAGCATAAAAGCCCAAAACTGTATGCAGTGCCAGCATAGTTTTACCAATAATGATAAAAGCTCAATGCAAACACTCTATAATCAAAATAAAGAACAAAACTGGCAACATGCAATATTGCCTATTATTTTTGTAATATTGGTAATAGCTTTATTGTTCATTTAATTTTTGCTTAAAATTTAAAAGTGCTCGACTGCAACTCTGTAACAAAATCCCTCTGTACTTTAACGTGTAAAAACTACCCATAATTAAAATAATTACTCTTGTTAATCCTTCACTAAATATTACATAGCTAACGTTTTTTAATAAATGAAATAAGCTTATAAATTTCAGTCACTTAAATTGTGGGTTTATTTATATTTACTCAGTTTTTTGGCACGTAAGTTGATACAGCTCCTAATAAACTTTAAAAAGGAATTACCATGACTGCTGAATACTTTATGGTACTAGGGTTACTCGGTGTTGCATTTTTTGCTGTTGCAGGGGCATTGCTTGGGTATGAAAAAAACATTAGTGGCTTTGGCGTCGTAGTGGTTGCAACCGTTACTGCACTAGGGGGCGGTACCCTCAGAGATATACTTTTAAACAAACCAGTATTTTGGATTGCTACCCCAGAGTATTTATATTCAACCTATGGGGCCGTTATAGCAACAATTGCATTTATTCGATATTTACCGCGCGTTAATAATTACTACTTTTTATTAGTAGACGCTGTGGGTATGGCGTTATTTAATATTATGGGGATAGAAAAAGCACTCATTAATGGCTCTGGTATGGTGGTCGCAATTACCATGGGTATCACTACAGGTATATTTGGTGGTTTAATACGTGACGTAATTTGCCGTGAGGTACCAACTGTTATGCGCAGCGAACCATACGCCTCTGCGTGTTTAGCGGGTGGTGCAGTCTATGCTGCTTTATTTAGCCTTAATGTAGATTACATTTGGTGTATTTTAGGATCATTTTTCACGACTATCTTTTTAAGATTAGGCTCTTTGCATTGGGGTTGGCATTTAACTATTTTCAGAAAAAAAGACTTCAGAGATCAAAGCGACTAATTTTAGCTACGAGTAGCTCGCGTTTGCATGTGGTACTCGTAATTATCCTCATCCGTTATAGTAAAACCCAGCCGCTTATAAAGTCCTAATGCTGGGTTGTTTTTAAGCACGGTGAGTTTAATGGGTTTTGACTGCGTATTTGTAATAACTTGTTCAATAACCGCTTTCCCATACCCTTTATTTTGGTGCAATGGATGTATTTGTAATTGCATTATTTCAACGTATTGAGCGTGTGTTTGGTATTTTAAAGTACCAATTGGTACCTCATTTATAACTATAAGATGGGAGCAGTCATATTGATCATTAAGCCTTAAAACATGCTGTTGCTCAGTTATACCAATCCGCAATAATACTTAATCATTTTGCGGGGCTAAACGTGTCGCTACCTGCGTTAAAAAATGCTCATTTAGAACAACTAAATAGCGAATTTTTTGCC
>NZ_AUTI01000062.1:0-1524 GCF_000497995.1 Pseudoalteromonas sp. TB25 | reverse complement strand
GAAGCCATACCTGCTAGCGGTGTGGTTTGCAGTAATGGAATTTCACTTTGCTGCTCATTATTACTTTGAGGAAGCGTATTAACGCCCACAATAGCAAACATCGCTACACTTGCTGCAATAGCTAATTGAGCAACTGGTTTGCGCCAATTAAAAGCGACTACTTTATTATCTTGTACTGTTTCAGTGATTGCTTGAGGCTGTGTTTTTGACTGACTAAAGTCAGCATAAACAGGCTCGCTTTCTAGTGCTAATGCAACGCGATCGCTAATATCAATATGTATGTCGTTATTATTTTTTTGAGCACGCATCGCATCACCAATTAACGCATAACGGCCAAACGTAGTTACATCTTGCTCTGCAATTTTTGCATCAGTTAGATGTTGCTCGCCATCAAGTAATGCCGATAACGCTTCGTTATCTAACTTGTTAAGGTGTGCTTTTGTCATACTAAGACTCGCCTATTAATGGGTTTAATTTGTTATCTATTGCTTCACGGGCACGAAATATACGCGAACGCACAGTCCCGACTGGGCAATCCATTACCACTGCTATTTCTTCATAGCTCATCCCTTCTATTTCTCTAAGGGTGATTGCGGTTTTAAGATCTTCAGGCAAACTATCAATCGTATTAAAAATAACAGCGCGTACTTCTTCGCTTAAAAGTAGGTTTTCAGGAGATGCATTCGATCGCATTGAATCTGCACAATCATAAAACTCGGCATCTTCAGCGTCTATATCATTTGCTGGCGGCTTACGCCCCTGGGCTACTAAGTAATTTTTAGCACAATTAACGGCAATACGGTATAACCACGTGTAAAAGGCGCTGTCACCTCTAAAGTTAGGAAGTGCACGGTAAGCTTTAATAAAAGCTTCTTGTGCTACATCAGCAATATCGCCTTGGTTAGATACATAACGTGAGATCAAACCTGCAATTTTGTTTTGATACTTCTTTACTAATAGGTTGAAGGCGTTTTTATCTCCTTGCTGGACCCTTTTTACTAGCACTAAATCTAATTCCTGCTCGCTCATTCGAGCCGGTACTCCTATGTCTGATTTTTGCTTGTTATTCATATTGTCGTCATTGTTCACAAATACTCTGACCTCTTTATGAATAAAAAGTTCTGCTTAATATTATTTTTTTATAAAATAGATGATAATAACGGCGCTAAGCCTTTAAAATCACTACGTAGTAGTATGACAAATATGATACAACTACAGATATTAAAAACAAATATTGCTCTATATGAGCATTGTAACCGCAAAGTACCTCTGACATGAACCAAAATAAACATCACATTGCAGATGTCGCTATTATAGGTAGCGGCGCAGCAGGCTTATCACTTGCATTATCTCTAGCTAATTATTGTAACGTTACCGTGATCAGTAAAGGAGCGCTTACCGAAGGTTCTACTTTGTATGCCCAAGGCGGTATAGCTGCTGTATTTGATAAACAAAACGACAGCATAGAATCTCATGTTGAAGATACACTCGATGCAGGCGGCGGTTTATGCGATAGAGACGCTG
>NZ_AUTI01000061.1:0-8569 GCF_000497995.1 Pseudoalteromonas sp. TB25 | reverse complement strand
GTGGCCTGTGGCGCAGCCGAAACAGTACCGCTTATTCAAGTGACTAACCTTGCACGTACGCTTCGCGAAATTAAAGATGCAGGCGTATGGGTTGTAGGCACCGCTGGCGAAACTGATAACCATGTATTTGACGCAAGCTTAACGGGGCCAATGGCTATTGTTATGGGCGCAGAAGGCGAGGGCATGCGACGCTTAACGCGTGAGCATTGCGATATGCTCGTTAAAATCCCAATGGCGGGTACTGTTTCAAGCTTAAACGTATCGGTAGCCACGGGTATTTGTTTGTTTGAAGTATTACGCCAACGTAACGCAAATAACTAATATATAAAACGATAAGTTTTATGTATTAAAAAGCCGAGATTGAAATTCAATCTCGGCTTTTTTGTGCCTGTAATTTCCGCTTTAACTTTGCACCAATTGTACTGAATTGATGCTCTATTATAGCGATAGGAAAATAACTCTATAGCAAGGCAAAAATAACGAAATATAGTTGTTCTTATATGAGTTATTTTTAACGCAGCTAGAGAGCTATTTAACTCGTTAGAATGAGTATGTGTAGCCCATCTGTACCGTACGCGGCTTACCTGGCTGAATGCCACCGTTTGAACGGTTAGCAACGTATGTTTTATCAAACAAGTTATCAACGCTTAGGTATACTTTTTGATTTTCATCGATTAAGTATTTAGAAGCTAAATCCCATACTACGCGGCTATCAATTGCGTTTAAGCCCGCCTCAGTTAAGTTAGCATGCGCATCAGATACGTAACGTATTTGGCTGTTAACTACAAACGCAGAAAACTCAGCACCTAATGATAACGCTACTTGGTTTTCTGGTACGTAAGGCATTGCATCGCCTTTTTCTACCGCGCCCCAAATTTCTGAATCAAAATCGTTTTTAAACTCAGAGTCTGTGTAGGTGTACGTTAATTTAACTGGGAACATAGCTGTATCAGTTGCAAACGTACGTGCTGCACTAAATTCAAAGCCTGCTACTTCTACTTCACCGTAGTTGTATTGGTCGCCAATGTTGTCGTCGCTACAACCAACCGCTGCAGTACAGTTACCGTGCATGTTGTCGTAATCTGAGTAAAAAGCAATTACTTCACCGCTAAAGCCATCCATATTAAAGCGAGAGCCAAACTCAATGTTTACACTTTCTTCTTCTTCTTGGTCTGCATTACCAGGTGCTGCTGGTGCATAACCTTTTTGAATGCCCGCAAGTAGCGTTACGTTTTCGTTAAGCGTGTATGTAGCACCTAGTGACGGCACTAAAATTTCAGTGTCGTTCGACACATCTTTAGTTAAACCGTTGCTGCGTGTTGGATCTGATTTAGACCACTCTTCACGCGTAATCGTAATGTCTTCATAACGAAGACCTGCACTTACTACTAATGCATCAATTGTCCACTCGTCTTGAATAAACAAGGTGCTTGCTTCTGCACTATCTACGCGGTTGCTATCAGAGCCCGGAACGCCTTGCTTTGTAAGCGTTAAGCTTAGGTCTTGATTAAGTGTGTATTTGTCTTCCCACTGAAAACGATCCATTTCGTCTTCGTGGTAACGTACGCCAACAGTCACATAGTGATCGCCTGCAGGAATATGTAATTCAGACTGAATACCTTTAGCTTGGTAGTCGCGGTTATTAGCTTTAACGCCAATACCTTCAATACCTTCGCTTGTAGGGTTTGCTTCAAAATCGCTGTACTGCTCAAGAGTACTTAAGCCTACGCTGCTGGCTTTATACCAGTTACGATGAAAATCGTTTAAGTAAGCCGTAGCTAAAAACTCATAGCCATCACCAAAACGGTACGCGTAGTTAAGTTGGTATGCGTTGTGGCGCGTATTCATTTCATCGTTTTGCGATGCAGCATAACGACGGTAAGGACTTTCTTGATAGTCTTCGTCAGTTAAGCCCATGTATGTTTCGTCTGATGTTTCGTCAGAGTACTTAATTTTTAGCTCAAGATTATGCGCATCGTTTTGACCAAACGTATGGCCAAACTTTAATAGTAAATCTGTTTTTTCAAAGCCGGTGTTGTCATTGCCTACTGGCAACTCTTTAAAGCCGTCTGCGCCGTAAGTAAATACTTCAATTAAACCCGCTGTGTTATTTTTTTCTTTACCAAAGTAAGCGTGGCCTTTGTAGTAACCGTCGCTACCAAGGGCTGCATCTACCATACCTTTTGAGCTATTTGGCTCAGTTGGTAAGCTGCGCGAAAGTAAGTTTAAAACACCACCCGTAGTACGCGGGCCGTACTTAACTGAGGCTGCGCCTTTTAATACTTCAATAGATTCCATACGACCCATAGTAGGGAAGTAGTATGCAGAAGGTGCTGAATATGGTGCTGGTGCAACTAATACACCGTCTTCCATTACTGATATTTTATCGTTACGGCCAGTACCTGTACCGCGCATACCAATATTAGGACGAAGGCCATAACCGTCTTCTTCTTGCACGTAAACGCCCGGAACAGACGCTAAAACGCGAGAAATATCGGTAAACTGGAATTTTTGAAGCTCTTCTTCAGAAATAAACGTAGCCGAACCAGGAATATCGTTAATTGCTTGCTGTGAGCCAATAACAGTAATTTGTTCAAAGCGTTGTTCTTTATTGCTGGTGTCTTTTGCTATTGCAGTAGCACTAAAAGACAAAGCAACCGCAGTTGCCAAAGTAGATACTAAAAACTTAGGGTTCATTGTGTTCCTAATCATGTCAATTATCTTAATTGGCGTAATTTGAACACGTTAACGAATACGAATCAATGTTATTAACTATTTAATTATTCGGTTTAATAGAACTAAAAACACCTGCTTATGCAACTTAATTAACTAAATTGTTTCTTTTGTATTATTTTGTAATTGTTTTACTAACTATAAAGGCTGAACGAAATATATGTGCTACGTAAGCGCTAGCCCAAGCGTAGAGCTATAAATTCAGCGAGTTTATCTACCGCATTTTCCGACTCACCCGAACTTTTAACCAAGCTAATACCAATATTACCAAGAGCTGGTAAATGCTTGGTTTGAACCTGATAGTTAAGCTCACTCGGTACTGTACTTTTAGCAAGTACCGTAATACCTAAGCCTTCTTTTAGTGCAGCTATAAGGCCGGTTAAATCGGCGTTGCTATAAACTATTCGGTATTTAATGCCTGCACTTTTTAATGCATCAGTAGCACGGCGACGATAAATACACCCCTCTGGTGCGGTAACTAGGGTAACCACCTCATTATGCGCAAGTGACAGGTCGCCCACCCACACTAGTTCGTCTTGCATAAAAATAGGAAACTTATCAGAGTTGAGTCGCTCATTTAGCGCAAGTACTAAATCAAACTGATCTTGCCTTGAGGCCGAAAGCAAATGCTTACTTAAACGCGACTTAACCTCTAACGACACCTCAGGGTAGAGCGCCACAAAGTCGCCAATAATAGAAGGTAGTATGCGCGCTGCAAATTCGCTCGGAATACCCAAGCGCACTTTACCTGCAATGTTTTCTGAGGTGAACTGCTGCAAAATAGCATCGTTGTGTTGCATCATTTGTTTTGCCATAGGCAATAATAGCTCGCCGTACTGGTTTAATACTTGGCGCTGCCCTTGTTTTTTAAATAGTTTATAGCCAAGCACGTCTTCTAAACGCTTTATTTGCAAACTTACAGCAGGTTGCGACAGGCCAAGTAAATCGCCTGCTTTAGCAAAGCCACCTATTTCAACTACCATTACAAAAGTACGTAAACCGTCTGTTGATATGTTTTTCATATTTAAAATTACAATTTATATAGCCATATATATAAGTATTATTTATCAATTGATAAATAATTACAATTTGTTGTTGATAGGCGTGGGCAATATACTTTTGTAATCGAAAATACACAGGTGTTTGTTATGACTTTTAACCCAATAATGTTTGCCCGCCACAGCAACGCAAGTAGTGCGGTTACTAACGCTTTGCAAACTAATAACAATCACGTTGTAATGGATTTTAGCGGCACCGAAACCAGTGTATTTTTAAGCACTATTTTAGGCCTTGATTTAACTAAGCTGACTGCCAGCGGTTTAGGCTTAAAAGGCACGCTTGATGGCGACTATAATTCTGACTATAGTTTTGCTGTTTATTACTTTAGCGAAACTGCCTTTAGATTCGTCCTGCCACACAACGCAAGCCTTCAACTACAAGCGCTTATAAACGAGCAGCAATTACGTTTTGATATTGATTATGTAGTACGCACCGATCTGGCAAGCTTTATTTTAAGTGGCGACAACGCATTTGATACCCTAGTTAATGCTTTTAAATTAACACCAGGTTTGCGCCTTTCTGACGCGCAACTTTGCTACGGTGCACAAAGCGGTGATGTATTTATTACCGCCATTGATAAAAACGACGAACAACACTTTGTATTAGTAGCTAAACAACAAGAATTACAAAAATGGCAAAGCTACATGCAAGCGCAAGGTTTTGCACTTATGCATAGTGAAGCCGCATAACGAATAAAAACAACAGGTGAGCATTACAATGTTTACCTGTTTTTATATCTATTTAAGCCACGCCCTAAACAGGGTTAATTTAAACGTGAAGGAATGTTATGACTTCTAAAACTGTACTACATGCTAAGCACCTAGAAGCGGGCGCAAAAATGGTTGATTTTCATGGCTGGGAAATGCCAATCAACTACGGCTCACAAATAGAAGAACACAATAGCGTACGTACCGACGCTGGTATGTTTGACGTATCACACATGACTATTGTTGATATTGAAGGGCCTCAAGCAAAAGCATTTTTACGTAAGCTAGTAGCTAACGACGTTGCAAAATTAACCGTACCAGGCAAAGCGCTTTACACAGGCATGCTTAACGAGCAAGGCGGTGTAATAGACGACTTAATTATTTATTTCTTTAGTGAAACGTTTTACCGCCTAGTTGTTAACTCAGCAACGCGCGAAAAAGACCTAGCGCATTTAGCTAACGTATCGAGCGACTTTGACGTAACTGTTACAGAGCGCCCAGAGTTTGCAATGATTGCAGTGCAAGGGCCTAACGCTAAAGCAAAAACAGCTACTCTTTTAAATGCTGAGCAACAAGCCGCTGTTGAAGGTATGAAGCCGTTTTTTGGTGTTCAAGTAGGTGATTTATTTATTGCCACAACGGGTTATACTGGCGAAGACGGTTACGAAATAGTAGTACCGAACGACCAAGCAGCCGATTTATGGCAACAACTGCTAGACGCAGGTGTTAAGCCTGCTGGTTTAGGTGCACGCGACACGCTACGTTTAGAAGCAGGTATGAACCTTTACGGCCTAGATATGGACGAAAGCGTATCACCACTTGCAGCTAACATGGCATGGACCATTGCATGGGAACCAGAAGATCGCGACTTTATTGGCCGTGACGTACTTGTTAAGCAACGCGCAGAAAAAAGCACTGACAAACTAGTTGGCTTAGTGTTTGAAGAAAAAGGCGTTTTGCGTAGCGGTTCTAAAGTAATTGTTGATGGTGGTGAAGGTATTATTACTTCTGGTACTTTCTCCCCAACACTTGGTTTTAGTGTAGCCCTTGCACGTGTACCACGTTCAACAGGCGATACAGCTCAAGTAGAAATGCGTAAAAAATTAGTAAACGTTAAAGTAGTAAAGCCTAGCTTTGTACGTAACGGTAAATCAATAATTTAAATAATTTGGTTATATCAATCAGTGTAATTACAGTGATTGGTATCCTCCCAATATAAACCAAAGGACAAATAAAATGAGCAACATTCCTAGCGAGTTAAAATACGCACCTTCACACGAGTGGGTTCGCAGTGAAGGCGACGGTACATTTACTGTTGGTATTTCTGAGCATGCGCAAGAGCTTCTTGGCGACATGGTATTTGTTGAATTACCAGAAGTTGGCGACGAAGTAGACGCTGGCGAAGACTGTGCAGTAGCAGAGTCAGTTAAAGCAGCATCAGACATTTACGCACCTATCAGTGGCGAAATTGTTGCTATTAACGAAGAACTTGAAGACTCACCAGAAACAGTAAACAACGACGCTTACGGTGACGGTTGGTTATTCCGTATTAAAGCATCTGACGAGTCTGAGCTAGACAACTTATTAGACGCTGAAGGTTACTCGCACACTATCGACGAAGAATAATTATTCTTTGTAGATAACTAAAAGCCCCGCGTGTTTTATTTAGATATCGGGGCTTTTATGATTTTACAGTTAACTTTTCCATACAAAGTAAGCTGTTAAATTATAAGAATTTTAAGTTATTGCTGTTTACCCATCAGCAGTAGCCACATTTTTTGGATCATAGGAATCTGGACACATGTCAAACGCCAAATCTCTTGAAGAACTAGAGCAAAAGCAAGATTTTATTCGCCGCCATATTGGGCCAAGCCCAGCACAAGTAAGCGATATGCTAAGTGCTTTAGAAGTATCGAGTGTGCAAGAGCTCATTGACCAAACTGTACCGGCTAGCATTCGTCTAGAGCAACCGTTAACAGTTGGACAAAGCCGTACTGAAGTTGAAACACTAAGCTACTTAAAATCAGTAGCAAGCAAAAATAAAGTTTTCAAATCGTACATTGGCCAAGGCTACCACCCAACTAACGTACCGCACGTAATTTTACGTAACGTACTAGAAAATCCAGGTTGGTATACAGCGTACACACCGTATCAGCCAGAGATTGCTCAAGGGCGTTTAGAATCATTATTAAACTTCCAGACTATGACCCTAGATTTAACTGGTCTTGATTTAGCAAGTGCATCACTACTTGACGAATCAACAGCGGCTGCAGAGGCTATGGGCCTTGCAAAACGCGTATCAAAAGCTAAAAAAGCCAATGCCTTTTTTATTGCCGACGACGTACACACACAAACAATCGACGTAGTAACAACGCGTGCCGAGCAGTTTGGTTTTGAAATAATTGTAGGTAAAGCAGAAGATGCCGTAAACCACGACATTTTTGGCGCATTGTTCCAATACCCAACTACATCAGGCGAAGTGGTAGATATAACTGACCTAATTGCTGGCGTACAAAGCAAAAAGGCCATTGCCTGTGTTGCTGCCGACATAATGAGTTTATTACTATTAAAAGCACCGGGTAAACTAGGCGCAGACGTAGTACTTGGTTCGGCTCAACGTTTTGGCGTACCTATGGGTTACGGCGGCCCACACGCTGCATTTTTTGCAACACGTGACGCATACAAACGTTCATTACCAGGTCGCATTATTGGTGTATCTAAAGACCGTTTAGGTAACGACGCACTACGTATGGCAATGCAAACGCGCGAACAACACATTCGCCGCGACAAAGCCAACTCAAACATTTGTACAGCGCAAGTATTACTTGCCAACATGGCAGCGTTTTACGCGGTATACCACGGCCCACAAGGCTTAAAAACTATCGCGCAGCGTATACATCGCTTTGCTGATATTTTAGCAAGTGGTCTTAAAGCTAAAGGCATCGCACTTAAGCACAGCACTTGGTTTGATACGCTAACAGTAGTAAGCGATAGCAAAGACGACGTAATAGCGCGTGCAATTGCAAAAGGCGTAAACTTTGCAACAAACCACGAAGGCGAGTACTCAATTTCGGTATCAGAGACAACAACACGCGCCGATGTAGCTGAGTTATTCGATATTATTTTAGGCGAAGGCCATGGCCTAAGTGTTGACGCTATTGCAGCCGACGTTGAAGCAAATGGCAGCGAGTCAATTCCTGCAAGTTTAGTACGTGATGACGAAGTACTAACGCATCCAAACTTTAACAGCTACCACAGCGAAACAGACATGCTTCGCTACATTAAGCGACTAGAAAGCAAAGACTTATCGCTTAATCACTCAATGATCTCGTTAGGCTCATGTACCATGAAACTAAACGCGACCGCAGAGATGATCCCAATTACGTGGCCTGAGTTTGCAAACCTTCACCCATTCTGCCCGCTAGATCAAGCAGAAGGTTACCAAATAATGATTGGCGAGCTACACGACTGGCTAGTAAACATTACCGGTTACGATGCAGTATCACTACAGCCAAACTCTGGTGCACAAGGTGAATACGCAGGCTTAATCGCGATTCGTAAATACCACGAGTCACGCGGCGATGCACACCGTAATGTATGTTTAATCCCAAGCTCTGCGCACGGTACTAACCCTGCATCAGCGCAAATGGCAAGCATGAAAATTGTAGTAGTTAACTGCGACAAAAACGGTAACGTAGACATGGTTGACCTTAAAGCGAAAGCTGAAGAGGTTGCTGAAAACTTATCGTGCATCATGATCACATACCCGTCTACGCACGGTGTATACGAAGAAACAATTCGCGAAATTTGTGACATTATTCATGAGCACGGCGGCCAAGTTTACATGGACGGCGCAAACATGAACGCGCAAGTTGGCGTAACAAGCCCAGGCTTTATTGGCTCAGACGTATCGCACTTAAACTTGCATAAAACATTTTGTATTCCACACGGTGGCGGTGGTCCAGGTGTTGGCCCAATTGGTGTTAAATCGCACCTTGCGCCATTTATGCCAAACCATAGCGTAATCAACGTACCAGGTACTAACATTGGTAATGGTGCGGTATCGGCAG
>NZ_AUTI01000060.1:0-2946 GCF_000497995.1 Pseudoalteromonas sp. TB25 | reverse complement strand
CCAATAAATGCTAAAGCTACGCCATTTATATTGGCCGTTGCGGGTGGCTTTATATTATTGGCAATAAACAGCTTTATTCGTCAGTACTGGCAAGGTCCTTACATATACTTATCAAAAGGGGCGAGCAATGCAGAGCTCTATAGCTACTCTGTTATTTGGTTAGTATTGGGTGCGGGTACTGTTATTTTTGGGCATTTAAAAAATCAATTATTAATACAAAAAGTAGGCCTAGGCATACTAGCTGCAGTTATTGTTAAAGTGTTTTTAATTGATATGGCTAACTTGGAGGGCTTACTTAAAGCGCTTTCGTTTATTGGATTAGGGCTTTCGTTGGTGGGGCTAAGTTGGTTGTTCCAAAAGCTTAGAAGCCGAGTAAATCCAGTTTAATTTTATGAACACTTTATAAAGCAAAGCCCAGTGAAGATACTGGGCTTTTTGTTTTACGCTATTACTTGATAGCTTTTAACTAGAACACTTTTAACTAGATCACTTTTTACTAGCTTATTATGTACTGTGATTAAGCAGTGCCTTTAGTTTGCCCGGTTTAATTGGCTTACTTAAATAATGAATATTAGCGGCTTTGGTTTCTTGTTTAAGCTCGGTGTCGCGCACTGCGGTAATTAAAATAGCAGGGACTTGGCTTTGCCAAATTTCGCGCAGGGTTTTAATTAGCGTTATGCCATCGCAGTCGCTACCTAATTGATAGTCCATTAAAATAACATCGGGTGCACCGTTTTCTTTAGCATGCGCCAGTACATTATCTACGTTATCAAAAAGGGTGTAATTAGCTTGCCACTTTTTAAGTAAGCTTGCCATTGCTGCTAAATTTTCAGGGTCGTCGTCTACGGCAACAATATTAATTGCTGCACGGTTTTCTATTAAGCTATTTGTAGTACTTTTTTGTTGTACAAACTGCTCGTCGCCATAAGGTACTTCAATACTAAAGCGGCTACCTTTATTTGGCTCAGAATGCACATCAAGCGGCAAGCTTAGTAAGTCAGCCATACGTTTTACCACACCTAGGCCTAAGCCTACGCCTTTGTTATCGCCCGACTCAACACGGTAAAAGTCGTTAAATATTTTAGCTTGCTCTACTTCGCTAATACCTGGGCCTGTATCCCATACTTCTATTCGTAAATTATGCTTTCGGTTCCTACAGGCAATTAATACACGGCCATTATCGGTGTATTTAACTGCATTAGAGACCAAGTTTTGAATAATTCGGCGCAAATAGGTTATATCGCTGTGCACAATTTGCTGGTTTGAACGCACACTAAGTTTAAGGCCTTTATCACTTGATAAAATAGCGTATTCACTTTGTAGTGGGGCTAAAATATCTTCAATATAAAAGTGGCGAGGGGTAGGGGTCATAGCGCCTTGCTCAAGCTTAGCTATTTCAAGCAGTGCCGACATTAAATGCACGGTTGAATCGAGACTGTCGCCTAGTTTTTCAAAGCTGTTTTGGTTAGTGCTGTCGAGCTGTTTTTCGTCAATGGCGGCAAGGTATAAACGTGCTGCATTTAACGGCTGTAAAATGTCGTGGCTCGCCAGTGCTAAAAAGCGCGTTTTACTGTCGTTGGCTTGCTCTGCTTCTCGTTTAGCTAAGGTAAGTGCTTGCTCGGTTTGTACACGGCTATCTATTTGAGCTTGTAAGTCTTTATTAATAGTTTGCACTTCTTGAGTACGTGCTTCTATGCGGTTTTCAAGATCCATGTTTACTTCTTCAAGCGCATTTTGCGTACTTATGTGGTTTGTAATATCTGAAAAGCTGGTAACAAATCCGCCATCGGGCAGCGGATTACCAATCATTTCGTATACTTGGCCATTACGACGGTGGCGAATAAAATGATGCGAGCTGCCATATTTTAAATGCTGTACACGTTTTTCTACTTGGCGTTCTATTTCACCAGGGCCACATTCACCACGGTTAGCGTTGTATCTAATAATGTCTTCTATGGGTTGGCCTACTTCTAAAAAGCCTTCAGGGTAGCCAAACATTTCATTGTAGCGTTTGTTCCATGCAACGAGTTTTAAATCTTTATCAACAACTGAAATACCATGGCTTAAATTTTCGAGTGAGGTAAATAACAGATTTTGATTAAATTGCAGCGCTTGTGTGGTTTCGTCAAAAAAGTTTACTACTTCTTCAAACGCCATACGTTTACCCGACGATACCGTATGTATTAACGCTTGCGCTGACGATGCGCCAAGCACGCCCGTTAATGCGCGTTCGCAGTAGGCTATAAATTCAGGCTCTGGGTGTGCGTTGTTATCACTTAAATGATGGGCGAGTGCGTAATGGGCCAGTACTTGTTGGCTGCGCTGAATACCTAGAAATGTTTGCAGTAGTATTTTAAAGTCGTAAACGGTGGCTTTTACGTCTTTATTTAAGCGCCTTGATAAAATAGCCTGATCTTTAGGGTTAACAAAAGCAGCGGCCTGAATTTTATCAATTAAGCGCTCCTCAGCCCCAAGTGAAAAACTAATATAACAACCAATATTGGCAAACAAAGCTATCAAGGTTCCACGCGTTATAAGCGTTTGTTGCAGCTCGCTATCAAGGGTTGCGCCGGCATCGAGTATTGGCAGCATTAAAAATAGTATCCAGCAAATAAAGCCTGCTACCAAACCCGCATACACCCCATAAGCATGACCTTTTCGCCAATATAAACCACCCACAATAGAGGGTAGCAATTGGGTAACAAGTGAAAATGCGACCAAGCCCATACTGGCCAGTGCGCTACTATGGCCAAACCATTGCTGATAGAAATAGGCCAAAATTAATATGCCTGCAATAGCAAAGCGCCTTACAAGTAATATACGAGACTTATAACTGCTGGTAATTAAGTTACGTTTAAACTTTCTACGCAGCATTAACGGCAGTACCACATCGTTTGAGATCATCGTGCTTAATGTAAGCGTTGCTACCACTATCATTGCGGTGGC
>NZ_AUTI01000059.1:0-2280 GCF_000497995.1 Pseudoalteromonas sp. TB25 | reverse complement strand
AAGCCTGTGGGCTTAAGCCTTTTTGAGGCAGGTGTTACTGCCACTCAAAAGCTAAAAGCGCTTTGCTTGGTGGGTAAATGTAAAAGCAACGACGATTCTATTGTTAATGATTTACTTAAAATCGGTCGCCTACCCATTGTTAGCTCTATAGGCTTTGATGAGCAAGGGCTTTGGTACAACGTAAATGCAGATGAAGCAGCAGCGGCTATTGCTAGTAACTTAAATGCCGAGCTTATTTTTATGACGGATGTTGAAGCAGTGCTTGATGAAAATAAACAGCCGTTACATCAACTTGACACAAAACACATTGATACTTTAATTTCAAATGGAGTAATTGTGGGCGGGATGGAGGTCAAAGTTAAGACCAGCCTTCACGCTGCCCAACATTTACGACGCGGTGTGTATATTTCCAGCTGGCAAAAGCCAGAAAATTTAACTGCTCTGCTACAAGGCGAGCATGTCGGAACTAAGATTACACCATAGGTTTATTATGTTTGAGAATTTTTTAACGGGTTTAGAGTTAGACCAAGAAGGCGCACTTAATTTATTAAAGTTAGCGCAAGATATAAAAGCAAAACCAGAAAAATACAGCAATGTATTAGCGGGAAAATCAATCGTAACATTGTTTGAAAAACAAAGTTTACGTACTCGTTTATCGTTTGATATAGGTATTAACCGCCTTGGTGGCCATGCAGTTTATTTAGATCAGCAAAATGGCGCTATGGGTGCACGTGAATCAATTAAAGATTTCGCACTTAATATTTCTACTTGGGCCGATGGTATTGTTGCGCGCGTAAATCAGCACAGCACATTAACTACATTAGGTGAATACGCATCAGTACCGGTAGTAAATAGTTTGTGTGATTTATACCACCCATGCCAAGCGCTTGCTGATTTTTTAACGCTTCAAGAAGTTCACGGCGATGTGAGCGAGCTTAAAGTGGCTTACTTAGGTGAGGGCAACAATGTAACTCATTCATTAATGCTTTTAGCGGCAACGCTTGGCACTGATTTTGTTGCTGTAACGCCAAAAGGCAGCTCGCCTGATTCGCAAATCCTTAAAAAGGCAGAGCAAATAGCGGCAATGAATGGCGCATCAGTGATGGTAAGTGACCGTGTTGAAGCGGCTGTTGGTGCAAACGTTGTATATGCAGATACATGGGTATCAATGGGTGATACAACACCGCTTGAGCAAGTTAAAGAAAAATATATGCCTTATCAATTAAATCAGGCATTGCTAGATCAAACCGGTGCAACTACGGTATTACATTGCCAACCGGCACACCGTGAATTTGAAATTACCTCTGAGGTAATGGATGGTCCAGCATCGAAAATTATTCAACAAGCAGAGAATCGCATGCACGCGCAAAATGCTTTGCTAGTTACATTACTAAATCCAAATTTTGTTAAGGAACACCTATGAGTTCAATTAAAAAAGTCGTTTTAGCCTATTCAGGTGGTCTTGATACATCGGCTATCGTGCCATGGTTAAAAGAAAACTACGGTTGTGAAGTTGTTGCGTTTGTAGCGGATGTAGGTCAAGGCGCAGAAGAACTTGAAGGCGTAGAAGCTAAAGCAATCGCTTCAGGTGCTTCAGAATGTTACGTAGTTGATTTAAAAGATGAAATGGTAAGTGATTACATTTATCCAACACTTAAAACGGGCTCGATTTACGAAGGTACTTATTTACTAGGTACGTCTATGGCGCGTCCTATTATTGCTAAAGCACAAGTTGAAATTGCACGTAAAGTAGGTGCTGATGCACTTTCTCATGGTTGTACTGGTAAAGGTAATGACCAAGTTCGTTTTGAATCATGTTTTGCAGCCCTTGCTCCAGATTTAAAAGTAATTGCGCCATGGCGTGAGTGGGACTTATCGAGTCGTGAATCATTACTTGATTACTTAGCAGAGCGTGACATTCCGTGTTCAGCATCTGCTACAAAAATTTATAGCCGTGATGCTAACGCTTGGCATATTTCGCACGAAGGTGGTGAGCTTGAAGATCCATGGTGCCAACCAACTGAGCAAGTATGGACTTGGACTAACTCTCCAGAGCAAGCACCAGATAAGGCAGAACTAGTAACTTTAAAAGTTGTTGAAGGCGAAGTGGTTGCTGTAAATGGCGAAGAACTTAAACCATATGACTGTTTAGTTAAATTAAACGATATTGCATCGCCTCATGGCGTTGGACGTGTTGATATTGTAGAAAACCGTTTAGTAGGTATGAAGTCACGCGGTTGTTATGAAACACCAGGTGGCACAGTAATTATGGCTGCGCTT
>NZ_AUTI01000058.1:0-3320 GCF_000497995.1 Pseudoalteromonas sp. TB25 | reverse complement strand
CCCGCCCCGGCGCGCCAGATGTGAGTTTGAAAGATGAACTAGCCCGAGTAATTCCTGCTATTAAAGCGATACGTGAGTACAGTGATTGCGTTATTTCAATTGATACCAGTAAAGCACAAGTAATGGAGCAAGCAATACTCGCTGGGGCAGATATAGTCAATGATGTAAGAGCTCTACAAGAAATAAACGCCTTAGAAACGGTTGCGCAGTATGAAGATGTAGCAATTTGTTTAATGCATATGCAAGGGCAACCCCGCAGCATGCAGTGCGCACCTCATTACGACAATCTGTTTGCAGATATAAATATGTTTTTTAGTGAACGTATTAAAGCATGTGAAACAGCAGGGATTAAGTTTGAGCGACTTATTCTAGACCCTGGTTTTGGATTTGGAAAAACACTTAGCCATAACTATCAAATATTGGCTAAGTTTGATGATTTTAACAAGTTAGGTTTGCCATTATTGGCCGGATTATCTCGTAAGTCGATGATAGGTAATCTATTAAATAGAGAAACAAATGAGCGATTAGCGGGCAGCTTAGCGGGTGCGTTAATCGCGGCGCAAAATGGCGCAAAAATTATTCGTGTACATGACGTTAAAGAAACCGCAGACGTACTTGGTGTATATCAAGCCTGCGAGAAAGGAATTGCATAATGAAAGAAAGAAAATATTTTGGTACTGATGGCGTACGTGGTCTAGTAGGAACGCCACCTATTAACCCTGAGTTTGCAATGAAGTTGGGTTGGGCTGCAGGGCGCGTATTATCTCAAAGTGGTACTAAAAAAGTCATTATAGGTAAAGATACGCGTATTTCTGGCTACATGCTTGAAACTGCACTTGAGGCTGGTTTAATTGCCGCTGGTATTGATGTTGTATTACTGGGTCCAATGCCGACACCTGCAGTTGCGTATTTAGCGCAAACATTTCGTGCAGAGGCAGGTATAGTAATTAGTGCCTCACATAACCCTTATTACGATAACGGTATTAAGTTTTTCAATGGGCAGGGTCTAAAGCTTGACGATGAAGTAGAGCTTCAAATTGAAGCGATGCTTGATGAGCAAATGACATGTGTTGCTTCAGATAAACTAGGTAAAGCTTCGCGTTTAGTTAGTGCAGACGGCCGTTATATAGAGTTTTGTAAGAGCCAGTTCCCCCAAGGGTTATCTTTAGAAGGGCTTAAAATTGTTGTCGATTGCGCAAATGGCGCTACATACCATATAGCTCCTTCTGTCATGCGCGAACTTGGCGCTGAAGTTATAACACATGCATGCGAGCCTAATGGCGTTAATATAAATCATGAATGTGGCGCTACTCATGTAGATACCCTTAAACGCAAAGTGCTTGAATTTAAAGCTGACGTAGGTATTGCATACGATGGGGATGGCGATCGTGTAATGATGGTTGATCATAATGGTCGTGTATTTGATGGTGACGATTTAGTTTATATTATTGCTTGCCAAGCTGCCGAAGATGATATGTTGGGTGGAGGTGTAGTTGGCACTGTAATGTCTAACATGGGTCTTGAAAATGCTTTAAAAGCAAAAGGTATCGAGTTTGCTCGCAGTAAAGTGGGTGACCGCTATGTAATGGAATTACTACAGCAAAAAGGCTGGAAAATTGGCGGTGAAAGCTCAGGCCATGTATTAAATTTAGATTTAATTAGCACGGGTGATGGCATTATATCAAGTTTGCAAGTACTTGCAGCTATGGTTGCACAAAACCGTACACTACAAGATTTGGGTGCTGGTTTTACTAAATATCCAATGAAAATGATTAACGTGCGCTATACCGCTGGAACAGATCCGACAAAAGCGCCAGAGGTACTTTCAGCTGTAGCAGAAGTTGAGCTTGCTTTAGGCGACAAAGGCCGAGTTTTACTGCGCAAATCAGGCACAGAACCTGTTGTTCGTGTTATGGTTGAAGCCGAGCAAGAAAAAATTGTAATAGACAGCGCTCAAAAAATTGCAGCTGTTGTAGAATCTATGAGCAAACAGACTGATTAATAACAATAACCTCTTGTAACTTTGGGCGAGAAAAGTTAATATCTCGCCCGCTTTCTAATGTGGAGTGGAAAATGGCAATACGCAAGGCGATGGTCGCAGGCAACTGGAAAATGAATGGTTCGTTAGAGCTAGTTAAACAAATGTCTGATGCTATTAACGATGTAAAATCACAAGAGATGGACATTGTTTTATTTCCTCCATTCCCACTTGTACCAGCGATGATAGCTAGTGGTGTTTCTACAGGCGCTCAAACTGTTTCTGAAAATACACCTGGTGCGTTTACCGGAGAAGTAGACGGACAGCTTCTAAAAGATTTAGGTGCAACTTACGTACTCGTTGGTCATTCTGAACGCCGCAGTATTTATAACGAAAGTAATGAAACTGTCGCTGAAAAGTTTGCTAGAGCACAAGAAGTTGGGTTAACACCAATTTTATGTGTTGGCGAAAGTGAAAGTGAGCAAGAAAACGGTCAAACCGAACAAGTCGTTGCTGCACAAATTGATGCAGTAATTGAAAAATTAGGTGTAGCAGCACTGAAAGATTCTGTGATAGCATACGAGCCCGTTTGGGCCATAGGCACAGGTAAGACTGCATCGCCAGAGCAGGCACAAACTGTTCATAAATTTATCCGTGATAAAATTGCTGCACTTGATAGCACTTTAGCACAAGGGCTTTCCATCTTATATGGTGGTAGCGTTAATGAAAAAAATAGCGAATTATTATTTGCACAAACAGATATAGATGGCGGCTTAATTGGCGGCGCAAGTCTAAAAGCAGAATCTTTTTCTGCAATCTGTAACAGTGCAAAAGGGACTGTATAAGATGTACGAAATTTTATTAGTAGTTTATTTAGTTGTGGCTCTAGCTCTAGTTGGAATGGTTTTAATTCAACAAGGTAAAGGCGCAGATATGGGTTCTTCATTTGGTGCTGGTGCTTCAGGCACGGTTTTTGGTTCGTCTGGTGCTGGTAACTTTATGACAAAAACAACCACAAGCTTAGCAACAGTATTTTTTGTTTTAAGCATTGTGCTAGGTAACCTAACTGCAGGTCAAATTAAAAAGACTGACGAGTGGGAAAACCTAGAAGCAGCTCCTGCAGTAGAAACTGTAGTTCCTGTTGAAGAAGATGTTCCGGTAACATCTACGAAAGAGCAAAGCTCTGACGTACCGAACTAATTTAGCGTAATGCTATCGTTAAACGATTTATACTCCTCAAATAAATCATATGTTTAACAAATAAGCGAAAGCTTAAAAATGCGGATGTGGTGGAATTGGTAGACACGCCACCTTGAGGGGGTGGTGCTTTCGGGCGTGGGGG
>NZ_AUTI01000057.1:0-2626 GCF_000497995.1 Pseudoalteromonas sp. TB25 | reverse complement strand
CAGCCATAGCTTCTTGTGAGATGCTTACTGTATCAGATTGCAGGGTTTTAGGGCTAGCAGTTTGTTCCATTGCAGGCTTTAATTGTTGTGTTTTGTTGTATGCTTGCATTTGTAATTGGCTATTAGCTGAAACTTGCATGTGATTGATCCTTGTAAAAGTTTTAATTATATTTGGTGCAACTTTTAACCACATTATTATGTAGATAAATGCATTACCTGTTTTAAGCAGTGATAGCTATTTTGCTATCTATCTTATACAAAGCAACCAATGTGCCAACTTTTTTTGACACATTAAAATTCACTCAAAAAATATAATCAAACCAAACAACTCCGACCAGTTTACTGCAAATATAAAAAAACGCACAGGGATAACCGTACGTTTTTTATATCCAGGGAGTTTAAGCTACGTATTTACACGGGATCTCCGCAGGTGTACTTAGCTTCAAAATATATTCCATTGCTACTTCGTCACAATTTTCTTTACGAAGGCAAAGTTCACAATCTTTCATTACTTTTTCAGGCAAAGAGTCTTTGCTACAAAAAGTAAAACGTTGTTGTTCAAAAAAATCGGGTACACGGGTCAATACAATAACTCGGTTAAGTGCCAATTTTTTGGCTTTAGCAAGTAGGTGCTCTACAAGCTGTCTACCCTGCCCCGTCACTTTACTTTTTGGGTCTATACCCAATGAGCGTATTTCAGCAAGGCCGGTATCGTAAATGTATAACGATGCACAGCCCGACACTTTTCCATTTATTTCAGTAACTGCAAACTCGTTAATAGAGTGCACCATATCGCTTTTTGCACGAGGTAGGTTTTCGCCTACCGTTGCCCAATGCTGTATAAGTGTGGCTATTGCCTCTACATCATCTAAATTTGCATCACGTACCGTTATTTGCTGTTTTTTTTTGGCTTCTTTAACAGCATTAGTTACTTGCTCAATAGACGTCCCACCAAGCGCTTGACGCGCTTTTATACACGCATCAATTTCAAGTACTGGGTAAACATCGTCTTCAAATACAGTGTTTACTGATTTGTACTGTTCAAGTGATAGCTCCTCAAGCGTTTTACCTTCGCTAATCGCAAGCTGTACAAGTACACCCACAATGTGATGCCCTTCTCTAAATGGCACACCTTTAGCAACTAAGTAATCAGCAAGTTCAGTGGCATTAGCGTGGCCGCCTTTTGCCGCTGCTAACGTTTTATCACCATTTACTTTTACGCCTTTAATACACGCTTGCGCCATATGAATACATGCAAGCCATGTTGGCATAGCGTCAAACAGGCCTTCTTTGTCTTCTTGCATATCTTTATTGTATGCAAGTGGCAACGCTTTTAATGTCATCATCATAGCGCTAAATGCACCAAATACACGTCCGGTTTTACCGCGAATAAGCTCGAGTGCATCAGGATTTTTTTTCTGAGGCATGAGCGATGAGCCTGACGTGACGTTATCAGCAAGCTCTATAAATCCGGCTTCACCCGAATTATAAAAAATCAGATCTTCAGACATACGAGATAAGTGAATCATCGAAATAGACGCACAACTTAAAAGATCTAACACGAAGTCACGATCAGATACGCCATCAAGGCTATTTTTTGTAGCCGCTGTAAAACCTAATCCGTGGGCTAATGCTTGGCGATCAATCGGATAAGCTGTACCTGCTAATGCACCACTGCCTAATGGGCAAAAATTCATGCGCGCTTTAGCATCTTGCAGGCGGCTTTCATCGCGCTCTAGCATTTCTACATACGCCATACACCAGTGGCTAAACAATACTGGTTGTGCGCGCTGTAAATGCGTGTAACCTGGCAATATTGTGCCAAGCTCTCGCTCTGCAAGCGCTACAAACTCGCCTTTTAGCTGTGCAATGGCATCTAGTAAATGATCGGCTGTATCACGGCACCATAGTCTAAAATCGGTGGCAACTTGGTCATTACGGCTTCGGCCTGTATGTAATTTTTTAGCTAAATCACCTACTTTTTCAATTAGAGCAGCTTCAACATGTGAATGAATGTCTTCTGCACCTGAAGTAGCAACTGATTGTGGATCAGCTTTAACTTCTTCAAGTAGCTCATTTAATGCAGCAACTAATTTTGTATGCTCATCACTTGAAAGTACATTTACCTGTTCAAGTGCACCAGCCCATGCCACAGAGCCAATAATATCTTGCTCTGCTAACTGGTAGTCAAAGGGAAGAGAGTCGTTAAATTGCTTAAACGCCTCATCTGGACCCGTAGAAAAACGTCCGCCCCATAATGCCATGAAATCTCTCCAAACCCTGTAATGCCCCTTTTATAAGGGGCTATAAATAATTTACTTTTTAGCCAATGCTGAAATTCTGCTTGAAAGCGAGAATAAACGAATAAAGCCTTCAGCGTGTGACTGGTCATACACATCATCTTCGCCAAATGTAGCAAATGCTTCGCTGTATAAGCTATTTGGTGATTGCTTTTGAACCGCAGTTACTTGACCTTTATATAGCTTAAGTACCACTTCACCTGTTGCCACTTTAGAAAGTGCTTCTGCACCAGCTAAAATAGAATCTTTAAGTGGTGTAAACCAACGTCCGTCGTACACTAAATGTGAAAATTCACCACCTAGTACTTCTTTCCATTTACGGCTTG
>NZ_AUTI01000056.1:0-15606 GCF_000497995.1 Pseudoalteromonas sp. TB25 | reverse complement strand
CAGATGATTGCTTTATATTGTTAAAGAACGTTTTGAGTCGCTTTAGCGTCTCAAGGGATGCGAATAATACACCCTTTATTTTTTGAGTCAACACTTTGTTTTAAATTTTCTTTTGGAAGATTTAAAACCGAAGTTTTATTTAACTCTCTGAGTAGTTCGTGCCTCGCTATGCGTTGGCCTTTCCCGTCTCAGTGGGGTCGCATTATAGGGAGATCCGAAAACAGATCAACCCTTTTTTTAGATCTTTTTACTGTTCGAACAAAAATAGAACAAAACCACGTAAAACCACATGAAAACCCGTCTAAGATGATGCTTTTTTATGCTCTTATTTATTATTTAATACAAATATCATTGCTATGTTTGATTTAGGCGTTAAGATAGCAAGTTCACAATGTTAAATTAATGTTTATTTCCTGTTTATTGGTAGATCTAAAATGAAATTACCCGATCAAAAATCTTTTATCTTCTCTGTTATTCTTGCTGTAGTTGGTTTTGTTGTTGTTGAGTTTGCTTTAGGCGGCTTAGCTTTAAACCCTGCATTACTATTTGGTGCTGGTTTATTAATAGGTGCGATTGCTATTGCTGCAATATCATCTGATGTGACTGAAGAAGCTGAAGTTAAAACAAAAACGCTTTATGTTGGTAACCTTCCTTATCGTGCAAACGAAGGTGTGGTTCGTGCATTATTTGAAGAACAAGGCAAAGTATTCAATGTTCGTTTATTAAAGGATAAGAATACTGGCAAACGTCGTGGCTTTGGTTTTGTTGAAATGGCGCAAGCTGATGCAGACAATGCAATTGCTAACTTGAACGATAGCGAGTTCCAACAACGTACTTTAAAGGTACGTGAAGCAAAACAAAAACAAGAAGATGATTCTAATGCTCTACGTACTGAGACGGATCAGTCAGTGTAACTAGCTTTACCGCTAGCTTATTGCTAAACACATCAGCCGTTGCATAATATTGCAGCGGCTTTTTTATGTCTGTTTGTTTATCCACACATAAGTTAAGTTGGTTAAGTAGGAAGTTGACTCTATTTGCTATCGCTACACCTGAATCAAGTAATTTTACATTCCCTTCAAAATACTGACTAATCGGCTCTGCTAATATCGGAAAGTGCGTACACCCTAGTACAAGTACATCTATTGTTTTATCTATATGTAGTTCATCAAGTACTTGATACAACTTATTTGTATCTAAAGAGCCTGTAAAAAAGCATTCCTCAGCTAACGTTACTAATTCAACACTGCTATACAGATTAACGATCACATTACGTGCATGTTCAGCAATTAATGTTTTTGTGTATGAACTGGCGACCGTTGCCGGTGTGGCTAACAAGCCAATATGATTTGAGCGTGTTAATTCTGCCGCAGGCTTTATTGCTGGCACAACACCTACAATAGGAATATCCGTAATTTGGCGAACAGCGCTGAGTGCAGATGTAGAAGCTGTATTACACGCTATTACAATTAAATCGACGTTAAGCGTGTTGGCTTTGATGAAATGAATAAGTGAACATAACCGGTTAATTATAGTTTGTTGGGATTGAGCACCATAAGGTAGTAATGCATTATCCATAAAATAGCTGTACTGAGCATTGGGGATACTTTGCTTGATATGTTCAAGTACAGTAGTTCCACCAATACCTGAATCAAAGACCATTATATGCGCTGACAAACTACCGTTCCTACTTTACTTTAAGAACGGCAGTTTGCCATGAGGTTTTTATAAAAGAAAGTAGTTTAACTTTGCGTGGCTTCTAAATCAGTAAGCCTGTTGGCTGCTGAATTTAACTGATTAAGGTTTTCGAACATAGACTTTGTATAATCTACTAACTTATCTATTTGTTCCTGATCTTGATTTAACCATTGGAGAATGCCAGCTAGCTGATTTTGTAATCCAAGCTCACCCGCTTTTTCAAAAGCATTTTTAAGGTCGTCATTAAAAGGGGCTAAACCCTCTGCTACTTGTTTTTCTGGTGCTGGTTTATATTCTTCATAGCTTTTAACTGTTGCTATTGTTTTTGTTTGGCGTAAATCCATAGAAAAAGCCACCAGCTGATCGCTGTCTAAACTCAGCTCTTGCGCTTGTTCAAATGCTTCATCTAAATCACCACCAAAAAAGGTTTTACTTAAATCTTGTAAGTCTTCCATCATCGCATTAATAGCTTCTTGCTCTTGCTCGTTTAAGTCACCATTTACCGACATCGAAAATGATACCTGTCGAGATTGCGATGATGAGCTTGCAAACGACTCACTATTACTATTTTGCTGATAGCCACTTGCCGATTGAGATTCAAATGCATCAGCAAAGCTAATACTTACCTCATCGCCTTCTGCGGTAGTAAATTTATACTCTGCATTACTCGTCATACTGACGTATTGGGCCTGGCTTATATTTACGCTGGCAGGTTGTGGGTTAAATAACGACTCTTCAAACTTATCCAGCCCATTGTAAATTCCCTCTTTGGACTTATTAATGCCCTCTTCCATGTCATCATTAAATACGCCTGTACCTTTGAGTTCATCAACAGCGTCGTCTATCCCTATTTGGACGCCTTTGCGCGCATCGCCTAACATATCTTTGAGCTTTTCGTCATCAGCGCCGTTAGCTTTTGCTTTATTAACAGCACTACTTACAAAATCGAGTACGTTTTTTACTATTTCATCAAAATCAAATAGTGGTTTATCTGCTTTTTTTTCTGCGATAGGCAATCCAAGCTGCTCAGCCATTTTATCGCCAAGCACGTTTGCGGCCAACTCTCGGCCTCGTTGTTGATAGCTATCTTGAGGAGACGTAATTGTAGGTTGCTGTATATCAGCTTTATTATTGAATTTATTGATGTTGTTGTTTGGCGTAAAGCCATAATTACCTATTTTCATGATTCGTCTCCTAAGCGTGCGTAGTTTATTATCGGCTACAACAACAAAAACTAAAGTACAATGTTCAATAAAACAGCATAAATGCTAGCCAAAACTAGACAAATACGCAGCGCTCCCTACAATAGCGCCGATAAACAGATCTTAGATAAGGTAGTAGCGTTAATGGCAGTTATTAAAATAGATACCACACAGTACCAAGCGCAGTTAAGTGAAAAAGAGCAGCGTATTAGTGCGCAGTTTCAACGTTTTGGTGTGGAGCAATTAGAAGTATTTAGCTCAGAGCCAACTAACTACCGCCAACGTGCTGAATTTAGAGTATGGCACGACGGTGATGATCTGTTTCACATTATGTTTGATCAACGAACAAAAGAAAAAATCCGTGTTGATACATTTGATCCAGCAGCGCCTCTAGTAGGTGAAATAATGCAGGTGATGATTGAAAATCTTAAGCCTTGTGAAATATTACGCCGTAAGTTATTTCAAATCGATTACCTATCAACGCTAAGCGGTGAAATTTTAGTAAGCTTGCTTTATCACAAACCACTGGATGATGAATGGTTAAGTGAAATTAAAGCACTGAAAGAAAAGCTTAGCAGTAAATACAAAATTGACTTTATAGGCCGTGCTCGTAAACAAAAAGAAGTACTAGGTGATGACTTTGTAACTGAACGTTTAACAGTTAATGGGCAAGAGCTTATTTATCAACAAGTAGAAAATAGCTTTACTCAGCCTAATGCAAAAGTAAATATTAATATGCTGGAGTGGGCACAAGATTTATGTAAACCACTTAAAAATGATTTACTAGAACTGTATTGTGGTAACGGTAACTTTTCAATTGCATTAGCAGGTTCTTTTAATAAAGTATTAGCTACGGAAATATCAAAATCATCTGTTCATTCTGCTCAATACAACATTGCTAAAAACAACGTAGAAAACTTAGATATTATTCGTATGTCGAGTGAAGAGTTTACTCAAGCAATGAATGGCGAGCGTACTTTTTCGCGTTTAGAAGGGATTGATTTAAAAAGCTATGACTGCCAAACCATATTAGTTGATCCACCACGCGCGGGCATGGATGAATTAACGTGTGACTTAGTAGCTAACTACGAAAGCATAATTTATATATCGTGCAACCCTGAAACTCTTGAGCGTGACCTTGATCACTTAACACGTACGCATAACGTTAAGCGCTTTGCTATATTTGATCAGTTCCCATATACACATCACATTGAGTCGGGTGTTTTCTTACAGCGCAAATAACCAGCCAAAATTAAAGTGCCAGTACTTTTATAAGTGCTGGTATTTGCTCTTCACTAAATACTTGAATACCATTTTTTATTAATAATGCTGTAGTTAAACCTAGCTCTTCGATTTTTACTCCGTGATGCTTTCCATCATATATTGTATTTCGTCCGCAAGAAGGGCTCGATTCTTTAAGTAGAGCAAAACGAACTTGATTCTTTTTACAGAGTTCTAGCGCTATATTAGCTCCAGTTTGAAACTGTTCTGTTACATCTTCTCCTAAATTAGTAACTACACTCCCCTGTATTATTTCAGCAGGAGCTCTAGGAGTAGGAAGCCCACCAGCGACCTCAGGACAAAACACAATTAACCTATTTTGTTTTTGCCACAAATTAAGCGGTGGATGCAAAATTGCGTGTCCTCTGCCATCGTAGCGAACAGGCTGCCCTAGCAAACAACTCGATACTAATATTTTTTCCATCGCTATATCCTTATAAAACAAAAAAAGCTCCTTAAGGAGCTTTTTTTGTTTTAGCTAAAGTTACTTGTTAGCTAAGTAATTTATTAATTTGCTAATGTCTTCAGGTTTAGTAATACCCGACTCACGACCTAGGTTTAATTTGTACTTACCATTTACAATAAAGGTAGGTACGCCACGAAGTGCGCCTTTTTCTTTAAAGTAGTCTTGATCGCGTTTCATTTTAGAGCTCAGCGTACGTACCGAGAAGCTTTTAAACAGCTTATCAAACTTATCACCATCAACGCCCTGCGCTACAAATATATCTTTTACATCTGCAAGCTCATTAAATTTAGCGCGCTTTGTATGGATATGATTAAAGATTGCAGAAATAATCTGATCTTTTTGTGGAAGCACTTCAGCTGTCGCCAGAGCTTGGCTCATCATCTGTTGGTTTTCTGGGTCACGTACACCTACAAAATCAACATGGCTCTTTTTAAATTTAACGTTTTTATCAAGCTTAGGCTTAAACTCACCAATTAGTGCTTCCATGTTATTACATGCAGGGCAGTAAAATGAGAAGAACTCTTTAACCTCTGGCTTTTTAGTTGCACGCTCAGAAACTACGTCGTAATGCACGCCTTCTTCATACGTTGCTGCAAAGCTTGTTGCTGCCATAGGAAGTAATATTGCAAGCAAACCTGCTTTAACTAATTTAATCATTATTATACTCCGAAATTTATAGTGCTAATAAAAACGCTACTAACTCATCAAGTTCTTTTTGATTTTTGATGGTGTTGAGGTTTATTTTATATTTATCGTTAACAATAAAAGTAGGTACACCTGTAAGTGCGCCTAATTTTGAATATTTATTCTGTTTGTTTTGCATTGCTTGCTCAGCTGAAATAACAGGCATGCTTGCAATCTCTTGATCAAACGTTGCGCTATCAATACCATTTACTTCAAGTAATTTTTTAACGTCTTTCATTTCAGTTAATGGTGCACGTTGAACATGGATACTTTTAAAAATTTGATCGCTAATGCTTTGCGCCTGACCATGCTGCTTAGCAATTAAGTAGGCAAAGCTTAAATTACTTTGTGCTTGTGGCGACACGCCACCTAAAAAGTTAACGTGGTTTTTAATAAACTCAGCGCCTTCTGGCAAGCCTTTTTCAATTGCTTTTGCTACTGGTTCAAACTTAAAGCAATGTGGACAGTAAAATGAGAAAAACTCGGTTACTTGCGGTGACTTGCTTTTGTCTACATCTATAACAGTGTATTGATTATCAACTTCAAACTGTGCAGCAAGTGCTGCAAATGGTAAACATAAAAGTAATAAACTCAGTTTTAATTTTTTAAGCATTTGTATCTCGTTGTACTTGTCTTTAAATAAAATATTACGGCAATAACTTTAACGGTGCTTCTTGCAATGCTGCAAGCTGCTCTTTCAGTGCTAAAATTTGTTGCTCCCAGTATTTGTCATCAGCAAACCATGTAAAGTTCCGCACAAAAGCAGGATCACTCCATCGTTTAGCTACCCATCCCATATAATGGATAATACGCATTGCTCGCAGCGGTTCAATTAATTTGAGTTGAGAGTGATCAAAATCACAAAACTCTTCATACGCATTTACAAGGGTGTCTAACTGTAACAGTTGCGTCGCTCTATCGCCACTGAGCATCATCCATAAATCTTGGATTGCAGGACCTTGGCGGCTGTCATCTAAATCAACAAACATTAGCGCATCACCTGCCCATAAAATATTACCAACGTGGCAGTCACCATGTAAGCGAATACTTTGCACATCTTTATACTGTTTTTGCGCCTGCTCTATCACTAAATCTAAAATAGTATAAAAGGCAGTATTTATTCCCATGGGCACTAAGTTACTTTTTTGAAGATGAACTTTGGCTGTATGCAAATACTCCTCGCAGGTAACTGTTGGCCTATAAGTAAAAGGTTTTGTTTTAGCTACTTGGTGCATTCGGCCAATTAATCGCCCCATTACATCAAGCTGATCTAAATTATCAACCTCAAATAAACGCCCGCCTACACTTGGAAACAACACAAACAAATACCCTTCGTGTTCAAACAAGCTTTGCCCATTATATAAAATAGGGGCAACAACGGGTACTTCTGCATCCGCTAGTTCAAATGCAAAGTCATGCTCTTCTTGAATTTGCTCTTTACTCCAGCGCTCTGGGCGATAAAACTTCACTACGTAACGCAGGCCATCATCCGCTTTAAATTGGTACACTCTGTTTTCATAGCTATTGAGCGCTAATAAACCAGATTCGGCGTATACACCTACGCTTTCTATTGCATCGAGTATTAGATCAGGTGTTAAGTCAATAAAACTAAATTTACTCATACTCTTCTTATATAAAATAAAAGCGGGTTATATACCCGCTTTTGTTAATTGCTATATCAACTTACCTAATTAAGGTAAGTTGCGATTATCGCGCTTTAAAAAAGTTACTCGACTGCGATATTGTCTCATCCGGCTCATCTACCGGTGAAAGCACAAAGTTAAACTCAGTCATCGGCGCCTTCAAATCATAAGGGTCCATTACAAGTGACAATGGTACGTTATGAGATTCCCCTGCCTGCACAGTAAATGACTGCTTACCAATATACTTAAAGTTATCTAACCCTTGTACTTTAATATTAAAGGTTTGCTCGTACTGCGCTTTATTAATTACCTTTAATGTATAGGTGTTCTCTACTAAACCATCAAAATCGACACGATATAATTGGTTTCGGTCACGAATAATATCAAAGTCCATTGTTTTACGCAGTGCTATATTAGCGACAAGCGCTCCCGTAAGCACAACAAGTATGACCGTGTAACCAATAATTTTAGCTCGCAGTGGATTTGTTTTATTTTCTGGGGTTTCGAGATTTCGCTCTGTCGTATATGAAATAAGCCCACGCGGGTATTCCATTTTATCCATTACGCCATCACACGCATCAATACATGCACCACAGTTGATACACTCAGCTTGTAGCCCATTTCTAATATCAATACCTGTTGGGCACACTTGAACGCACAAGTTACAGTCTATACAGTCGCCTAGTTCTAAATCTTTATGATCTACTTTACGTGAACGAGGACCACGGCTTTCACCTCGGCTTTCGTCGTACGTTACGGTGTATGTGTCTTTATCAAACATAGCTGATTGAAAACGAGAGTAAGGACAGATGTGTAAACACATAATTTCTCGCATCCAACCGGCATTACCATAAGTACACGCTGCAAAGAAAATAATACTGACTAGTGCATAACCGCCTACATCAAACGTTACAAAGTCAGGGAGTAACTCCCTTATTGGCGTAAAATAACCCACAAAAGAAATTGCGGTATACAACGAAAACAATACCCAACTAGTATGCTTTGCCGTCTTACGCCAAAACTTATCAAAATTCATGGGTCGTTGATCGAGTTTTTTACGTTGATTAGCCGTGCCTTCAAGCTTTTCTTCGAACCAAATAAAAATAAAAGTCCAAACAGTTTGCGGACATGTATAGCCACACCACACCCGTCCATAGAAGGTGGTCACTAAAAACAACGCAAATGCTGCCAACATAAAGATAAACGCTAATATAGTAAAATCTTGAGGCCATAGCGTTAAACCAAAAATATTGTATTTTTGACCAATTAGATCAAACAGCACAGCTTGCTGGCCATTAAAATTAATCCAAGGTAGTAACATAAACGCAAGCAGGCCTAAAAAGCCAATGCGCTGTCTAAGTAATTGATGTAGGCCTTTTACAGCACGCACATAAATACGATTTCGGGGATTGAACCTATCATCTTGACGGCTTAAATCCGGTTTTTGGATTTTCACCTCTACAGGGATATTCTTTACTTTAATTTGCTTGTCCATCGAAGTTCCTCAACGCCGCTTGGAAATAAAAATCCAGCAATACTCAAGTACTCTATACTTAAAGTTAGCAAGTTACTTGCTAGGCATATTTACTTTAATAAATTGCCTTCTCGAATACTTTCAGATATTTCAGAAATATCTGACTGCTGTTAACCATTATAACAATGTTGGTTAAAATTACTGGCATAGATTGCTAATAATTTATTCATCCCAGTTACTTGCTTTTAAAATGCAGTTTATTACACTGCATGGTAATTCAACCCTACTTAGATCAAGGTTTACGTATCCATGAAAAAATTTATTATTTTGGTAGTTGTGATCCTTGCCTTTTTTACAATCGATCACCCACTTATAAAAGAACCTCGCGAAAGGTTACTAGGTGAAGGCATTGGCTTTTTAAGTGATGCAAGCAAGGTCAACAGAAGCCCCGCTGCAAATATGGCGAAAAATAGGATCAGCAGTCAACTTAAACTATCTGAATCTGAAGGTGAGTATGTAGAAAAAACGTTTACAACAGATGACTCTGTTCAGTTATTTCACCTACGCTATTGTCGTGAGCGTGACTTAAACCTTTATTTTTATGACGACCGTTTAAATACGGTATGTAAAATAGTGACTGAAGCATTAGAGCAAAAGCGAGCAAAGTAGTGGATTTTTCAGGATTAAATAAAAAAGCAAGCGACTCATTTCATAAGCAGCGCAATATGCTCAAGCAATTAGCGCAAGGCAAAACATTAAAGTGTGAGAAGTGTAATGGGGTTTTAACACTTGATTTAGCCACCAGCGAGCCTGGTAAAGGCATAGTAAAGTGCAAACAAGGCTGTACGGATATTATATTAGAGCTAGGCACTTAGATTAAACTAAGCGCCTAGTATTAATAATTACTCTTCCCAACTCTCGTCGGTTATCAAGCCGCTATTAATTGCGACCACTTCAATTAGTTCAGCAAACCCTAATGCAAAGTCACCCATAGATTCATACTGATACTGACACAAAGCTTCTATTGTCATGTTATTTTGTTTGGCAATCTGAGCTATTGCTAGTTGGTCGAGTGCAAAAAAGCTTAGTGTGCTTAACGCACTTTCTAGTGCTTGTTTAAAATCAACGTCTAATTGCGGTGCATTTAACAAAGGTTCTGCATAAGCTTTCGTTGCAACTAAGAAGCCTTTACTCCACGACTTACAAAATTCAGCATCAAATGTGTCTGGTAATTTATATCCAGTTTCGAACACCTGCTCACTAATTTTGTGATAAAGCGCCATAAACAAAAAAAGCATTTCTTCATCTAAATCATTAGCTGTGTTTGGCAATATCTGCTCAAGCCACTCATGTACATCTAATGGGTTAGGCGAACAAATTACACCAAATAAATAGCCTTGGCTTTGTACAAGGGTCATTGCTTGAGATTGGGTATTTAAAAATGAGCTGAGCTGCTTTGCGTGCAACTCAGTAAATTGGGGTATTTGCATTAAAACTCTTTATATTAAAACATTAAAAGTTGAGCGGGTAGCGACCTTGGTTATCTGGTCGGCCTAAAAACTTAACCGCATCATGTACATCTTTAGGTAAGCTGGCATCTGGTTTTACATAACCTGCCACTCTAAAGTCGAAATTAGCTTTGAGTGTAGCATCTGCCTCAAGGCCAAGCGTATTATCTGGGTCAATTAATATAGCAACATCACCCGACTTACAGCTTAACTTACCAGCTAGAGGTCCAATATTAAACCATCCATTTAAACCTTGAACATCAATATTAGGGCTCGCTATTTCACCTTTTAGTGAATCACAATAAGGTGCGCCTGAGCTGTATTCATCAAGTTCTAAAATCACACGCCCTTTAGCGGTAACAGGCAGAGGAAGTTGCACACGTTGCATTGCACGCTCTACAGTGGAGCGTACTAGGGCATCAGTCACTATTACTTTTTTATTAAAAAACCCATAACTTACATCTGCGTAACCCGAAATATCACTGCGTTCTCGTGGGTTACCAAATTTTATGTTCGCATTTAGTTTGCCCGTAAATAATTTCCAGCCTGCAATATCCCAGCGCACATTATTTAACTGTTCACCATCAAAACGAACTTGCATCATTTGACCTTGCCAAACAGTGCCTACAGTTTGGCCTACTTCTAATTGCTTTGGAAAATACGGCTTTGCTATATCTAGTGCAATATGTGCTGGTAATTTAATAATATAAAACACAATAAAACTAATTAAAAAGACAGCCGATAACGTTATTATTTTTTTCATTAATTAATTCTCTAATACTAAACGGCTTACGCGCACATAGCCTGATTTATCATCGCGACTTAAATCTAAATTTTCAATTTTTAAACCATGCTGGTTTACTAGCTCATCTAGCCATTCTATTAACTGATTAAACTCTACTGAGTCGAGCGTTAAACGAAGAGAATCACTACTGGGCTGCATTTTACTAATATTGATCTTATAGCGTCCACGAGTAGAGTTTACCACTTGGCTTAAGTTTGTATTGCTAGCAACACTGGTGTTGCCTGCAGCCTTTAGCTTAACAATACTGTCATCAACCCAAGCTAATAGCTCTTGTTGTTTAATTTGAGATTGCTGTGCTTTTTCTATCGCGTTATTTAATGGCCTAAATATTCCCATTACTAAAACAAAAATAATAAACACGCCACCAGCGACCATTACCAATTGTTGTTCTTGCTCTTTAAGCGAACGCCACTGTTTCATTAACTGCTTTTTCATACTGCACCTCGCAGTTTAATTTCGCCTACGACATAATCACCGTCATTATTTAAAGACCCTTGCTCAACAGTTAAACCTTGCTTTTCAAGTATGATTTTTACTTTACCAAAAGTTTGGAAGTCTTTAGCCCGTGCACGAATTCGCAGCTCATTGCGACGTTTGTCATAACGAAGTGTTTCAGGTGTAAATTCGCTGACTTGCGAAAACACATCAACCAAATTAGTCGTTAAGTCTAAAAAGCCGGATTCACTTGAGCCTTGTATTTTATCTAACGCGCCTTTAATTTGGCTTTTAATTAGATTAGGGCGAACTTTAGTTCCCGGAAATGCTTTTTGATATCTGTCGACTACTTGAGCTTTAGCTACTTCCACTTGTGTATTAAGTTGGTGTAACTCAATAGCTTTTATTGTAATTGTAGAAACCAATGCAACACTTGCTATAATTGCGGCGCCTTTCCAGTAACCCCACCACAAAGCGCTTTGTTTTTTAAGCTGATACATACCTTGGCGTAAGTTAAAATTAACGCTATCTAACTGTTTTGCAAATAATGCTAGAGGTAAATCGTAATCGCTTGTTTGGGCTTGTAAGTTAACGCTTTCAGGAAACTGATTAGCAGGGCTAAAATGTTTAATGTCGGGGTTACCCATGGCTGATAAATAGCCATTCAACCAACTAGATTCAACCGCACTAATATGCCATTGCCCTTGCTTAAACAACCATTGGTTGTTGAGCTCAATAGCAGTTACGGCACCATCATCTGCAAGCGGTAACAACAAAGCATCGGGTAATATTCTGTATACTGATAGATTATGCTCAGCAAATAATGCGAGCCATTGTTCAAACCATTCACGGTCTGTCATTGCTACACGAATTGCATGTTGCTCACCAAGCATTGTCGGCTGCGCTACAGCTATAAACAGTTCATCTACGTCACATGCTATATCTTCTTCAAGCATGTATGGCAATGCTTGCTCAAGCTTGCGATTCCATTTTGTTGGCAAAGCGACCGTTTTTAATTGCACTTGGTCACTGGGTAATAACACGACAACTTCTCGGGTAAATGCTTTTTCGCTTAGCTCACTTAAATGCTCTGCATTTGGTAACTCGCCACTGGCTATTATTTCTTGTTCTTGTGGTGAGTAAATTAACCAGTTAAGTAATTCTTGTTCGGTTTGACCCGTGCGGATCAACAGTATTTCTGTCACTGTACGCCTCCAAATTTTCGCGCCAGTATCGTTACGTCGCCATCTTTAGCGTGCAGTAATGTGGTCATCGAAAAACGCAGGTCGACAAAGTTTGCCTGCGTTTGTAATTTAAAATATTCGCTTTTAATACTAAATAGACTTTTTATTGAGTCAGTATTAGTACCGCCTTGCTGCTTCACCTGTTCAAAAAATTCATCAATGGTGTCAAAGCCAGTTTGCGGTCTTGCGCCTAACACCGCTTCTGCGCCAGATAAGCTTAAGCTTTCTATCAAGGCACTGAGTATGAGCGCTTGCTCTGGCAATAATGTATTTACGTTAATTGATAAAAGCGTACTGCCTGGTATTACACATACATATGGCAATACTTTTTCCATCACTAATGGATTAAAGCCCTTAACTAAACGCAGCTCCGATGTTGAGGCAAATAAACTATTGGCTGTCATATACGGAAAATCTCGTGATAAGTACTCGTCTTCTTCTGCGCCTGAGCGATATGTAATACTGTTCTCATCAAGCCAATCAAATACACTATCTGCCATCGTCTCTTCTGATTCGTCAGCAGGTAAATCTTCAATGTTTTCAAGTAATGCAAAGAGTGCTTTGTGTGCAGGGTTTGTTTTACTTGCGCTATTTTCTTCTGGCGCTATGGCTAAAGCATTTAAATTTAGACATGCTTGTAAATCTGTAATTTTGCCACTTAACGTGCCGTTATCAACAGGGTATGAAGCATCTCCTTGAGTTGCCCACACTTGATCGAGTGTTGTTTTATCTGCATCATCTTTTTTACTTTGTATTAGCCCTTTAATAGCAAGCTCTTCTGCACCGTAGGCGTACCATTTAGCTTGTTGGTGACCTTGCAAGTTTGTACTTTTTTGCACTTGAACCATTAAATTAGCACTCATTTCTACTGCTAAAATAGCCGCTAATGCCACAATAAACAAAACAATAACAAGTGCTGCGCCGCGCGATGATTGCTGCTTAACCATTATTCACATCCGTAGTTTGTGTAGCAACAACTTTGCCTTGCCCAGGAACTAAAAATACACGACGAATTGGCTCTGCTTCTATTTGTTGCAACGTAACAGCAACCGCTTTAGGGAGAGCTTTAATTTCCCACTGTTCTTGCCATTCGTTTTTATCATCCAAAAACTCAAACTTAAGTTCTTCAACATTTTCTAGTACACGTTGAACTCGCGGTTCCATATTATCAAGCTGATCAACATAAACCCGATAAACACGCTCAAGGTTATCGTCTATCACTCTATAACCAACGGCTTGTAGTTCTGAACGTGGCAATAAATTAATTGGATTTATCCAGCCATCTCGTACAAACGCAATACCATCGTATTGGCTTTCTAAAACGTAACGACCAGCAAGTAAATATTGTTCTTGAACATCACCCGACTCATTGCGAACTGAGCGTTTGGTCATTTGGCTAAAATCTTGATCCATTAATCTAAATGTTGTTTGCAATCCATTTAGCTCAGCAATCTTTTCATCGGAGGCATCTTTTGCTCTTGTTGTCGTCTCGAGTATTTGATGAGTAGCAATAATAACAAAAGCTAAAATACCCAGTGCAACCATAACTTCAAGTAATGTAAACCCGCGCTGCTTCACTTACTTTTTGCCTTTATTTAAATACGTTGATAACTCATATGCTGAATGCTCATATTTTTCATCCGTAAAAACATTTATGGTTAGTTTTACAAAGCTTTTGTCAGCAGTGGCTGTAACTTCTTGCTGCCAAAACCATTCAACACCGCCCATTACTTCGCTGCCTTTAAGGTTATTTTTACCTTGCCATTGTTCGCCTTTAGTACGCTGTTCAATAATAACGTTTTCGGCGACCCAAGATGCATAGGTTTGCTCTTCAATAGTCGTTAAGTGGTGTATATGCTCGCTTGTTGCTTGCATTGCAGCTATACCCGCCATGGCACAAATACTTAATGCCACTAACACCTCTAATAAGGTAAACCCTTTAGTGCGCTTCATTATTCTGGCTCTCGGCGAAAGTTTACTGGTGCAGTAAATTCACCTTCAATGTAATACACAGGCTCGCTTTGCTCTTTTAACTCTAATATAAGTTGAAACGCGCTTACCTCACCTGATGACAAAATAAGTACTTGTGGGATTTTTAACTTTTTAAGCTCAAGTAAACTGTCTTCATCGCCGCCACTCATAAGCTCGCGCCAGTTAGATTGCTCTAAGAGGTTATCTTGCGCCCACGCTAAATCTTCTAAGTTAAGCGTGAGCTTTAATCTTTCATCTAATTCTATTGGTTTAAAAAGATCTTCACGGTCAAAAGTAATCCATTTTTCACCATCGAAAACTAAATACTCTAATGTATTTTCTTCTACTAATAAGCCCAATTCAACTTGGTTTAAAATAGCAAATTCCGATGCCATATTAATGGTGGTATGCAGCCTTAGTGCTTGAGTATCTAACTCCTCCTCAGCACCGCCTTCTAAGCTATATACCACCATTTTGGTGGCAAAAGCGATGATCACTAATACCACTAAAATTTCTATTAAACTAAAGCCTCTGCTTTTTGCATGGCGCTGCTTAAGGCTTGCTGTCATAGCAAGCCTCTAGCATTAACATGTTCATACAGAACGGTGTACTTAGGCATTATTGTTTTTCTTCGTCCCAGTTACCGATATCGTCATCAGTACCTGCTTCACCGTCTGGGCCCATAGAAAAAATATCAAACTTGCCAATTTCACCTGGGCTAATTAACTGATAAGTATTACCCCAAGGATCTTCTGGTAATTCATTAATAAAGCCACCATCAGGGAAACGTTTTGGAAGCGGTTCAATGCTTGTTTGGGTAACTAGCGCTTCAAGACCTTGCTCTGTGCTTGGGTAGCTCTTATTTTTAAGCTTGTATAAGCTCATTGCATCTTCTAATTGCTGGATATCTAGATGTGCTTTATCAATAGCAGCCTCTTCTTGCTGACCCATAATGTTAGGTGCAACAATTGACATAATCATCCCGATGATAACCAGTACCACCATCACTTCTAGTAAAGAAAAACCTGATTGTTTATTCACGTAATTACCTCATTATTCTAAAAACATTAAGTAAAAATGGTTTAGGTAAAACCACTAATATATTTAAAAATTTATTCTAACTTAAAGTCCAACAGCTTTATTCATCGCCATTATTGGCTGCAATATTGCCATTACTATAAATAATACAATAACC
>NZ_AUTI01000055.1:0-6828 GCF_000497995.1 Pseudoalteromonas sp. TB25 | reverse complement strand
CCCCGCCAATAACTTGGGCTACGGTTAGCAATACATTAATAACCACAGCGACGGTTAGCTGTTTATCGCTCTGGTTTTCGTCTACATGACTATGTGAGTGATCGTGCGCCATAATGACCTCAAATGTATTAATTGAATATTGCTTATATCATGGCTGGTTTAAAACCGCTACAGATGTGGTAGCGTCAATAAATCTAATTATAAGTTAGTAATAAAGGCGTATATTTTAAAAAGTGTGAATTTAATATTGTAACGCTAAACACCCATTTTTTAAGGAGTTTACCGCTCAAAACTTGCGTCTTTATATATTTAGTGCATTAATGTAAGTAATATTAAATGATTATAAGTTGCTGGATATTAAGCATGCACAAAGGTTTAAACTTTGGTGAATTAACAGGTAAAGGACAGTCTGTTCGAAGTAAGTTAATTATAACCTTTATAATTATAGCCTTAGGGCCACTTTGTATACTTACTTGGTTTAGCCTTGGACATGTAAATAGCACGCTTAAGCAAAATGCAGACGCTGAACTTAACGAGCTTAATAATATAGGTAAGCAATTTGCTGATATTTGGTTTGCAGAGCATGTTAAGGATCTATATTTGCTTAGGGCGCAGTTTGATATTAGCCCGACTAAAAAACAACAATTAATAGCGCAATTTGTTGAGCAGTACGACTTTGTTAATAATGTAGAACTTATTGATGTAAACCTCGTTAAATCACTACCTTCATCACCCTTTTTTAATATTATTACAGATCAACGTTTTAATAACATACTCTCTGGTATTAAAAATACAGGTAAAATCCAATTTCAGTCAATGACAGTCTCAGGGCGTGAGTATCATATTATTGGCTTACCGTTAGTAAATACCGAAAATAAGCTACAAGCCATATTGCTCGCAGATATAAATTTAAACGGCTTATTAAATAATCTAAGTAAAATACACGCTGCAAATAAAGACATAACATTTTATGTTATGCATAATAATAAAATTCAAAAAAATAATAATTCAGAAGATTCTCAACCATTATTTTTCTCTCAAAACGGCTCCCCAACGCAACGTGTTTTTTCTTACAGTAATAAAAATGAAGAGACTTTATACGGGTATATTGATTCTCTAGAGTTTTTAAATGAATCTGGATGGCAGTTACTTGTAACAAAACCAAAAGAAGTTGCACTACAAGGCGCTAATTTTTATAAACAGCTTGCTTTATTAACAAATGCGGGGGCATTGCTGCTTATATTAACGTCATCGTGGTGGTTTGGGCGTCGACTTTCTAGACCTTTAATTAACTTAGCTAAAATTGTTGAAAGTATTACAAAAGGAGACAAGGTAAAAGTCCCTGTAATACACGACAGTATTGAGTTTAACCAGCTTTCATTGGGTTTACGTAATTTAGTAGCCGTAAAAGAAGAGCAACAAAGTATATTACAAAAACAACGCTCTGCACTTCAAATTGCATTAAAACAATTAGCCGAGCAAAAAAGTGCATTAGATGAACACGCTATTGTTGCTGTAACTGATTTGCATGGCACCATCACTTTTGTAAATAAGAAATTTTGTGAGATTAGTGGCTACGATGAACACGAATTAATAGGTCAAAACCATCGCCTTTTAAATTCAGGAAAACACGAAAAAGCATTTTTTAAAAATATGTATAAAACGCTTAAACGTGGTGATATATGGAACGGGCAAATATGCAATAAAGCTAAGCATGGTGGCATATATTGGGTAGATACGACGATTGCACCATTTTTAGATGAAAATGGAAAACCGCAAAACTATATTGCTATTCGTAATGACATTACAGCCCTTAAAGTACAAGAGCTAGAGCTTGAGCAACACAAAACACAGTTACAGTTAGTGATAGACTCAACAGCTGTGGGTATTTGGGATTGGTATATTGATACGAATAAAGTGACGTTTAATAACCGCTGGGCCGAGATAATAGGTTACAAACTCAGTGAGATTGAGCCTTGTACTATAGATACTTGGTATACATATGCTCACCCAGACGACTTAGTGATATCAAATAAAAAACTTCAAGAGCACTTTGCCGGTGAGACTGACTATTTTGTTAGTGAAGCCCGCATGAAGCATAAAAATGGACATTGGATTTGGGTACTCGATACTGCAAAAGTAGTTGAGTGGAACTGCGATGGTTCTCCAAAACGTATGATAGGTACGCATTTAGATATATCAGAACGAAAATCTACAGAGCTTGAGCTGCAAGGAAGCCGCGATAGGTTTGCATCTTTGGTATCAAATATCCCTGGCATTATTTATCGATGTAAGTTTGATGAAAAATTAAGCATGCTTTATATGAGCGAGCAAGCGAGTGAAATAACAGGTTATTCACCTGATGAGTTGATACATGATGAATCCCCCAGCTTTTTTGATTTGATATGCGAAGACGATTCTAAAAAAATAAAAGATGAAATTCTACGTTGTGTTAGTGCAAAACAGTCATGGTCTGTTGAGTATAGGATTACAGCCCGCGATGGCTCCTTACATTGGGTAAATGAAAAAGGCCAAGCCATTTACGCAGATGATGGCAGCATATTGTATTTAGATGGGTTTATTTTAGATATTACAGATCGTTACAATACACAATTAAAAATAAACCGTCAGCAAAGCCTGCTTGAATCAATGAGTAAGCAAGGACAAATTGGTGCATGGGAGATGGACTTAGATGCGCATACACTTTATTGGTCTGATGAAGTTAAAGTTATTCATGAAGTACCAGAGGGCTTTGAACCGAGCATAGATACCGCTATTAACTTTTATAAACCAGGCATACACCGAGATACGATAACTACCTTATTTGAGTGCGCAGTGACTTTAGGCGAAAGCTGGAGTGTTGAACTTATTATTTTAACCTATGCTGGGCAAGAACGCTGGGTTAAATCGATGGGCCAGGCTGAGCTTAAAGACGGTAAATGTGTGCGTGTTTTTGGTTCATTTCAAAGTATTGATGCACATAAACGCCTTGAGCTCGAGAGCGAAAAAGCCAACAGATATAACAAAAATTTAGCCGCGCTTACGGTTGCACCTGAAGTACAAAATAGTGATGTAGAACAGGTTAAAAAGCTAGCCGTTAAATCTATGTGTGAAGTACTAAATGTTGCACGAGCTTCGGTATGGATTTTTAACGAAAAACGAGATGTGATGACGTGTCATAGCTTATATATAAATGGTCAAGGGTTTGTAGATACCGACGCTATTTTAACTGCTAAAGACTACCCAGCTTATTTTAATGCTATTTATAAACATAATTTAGTGGCTATTGATGATGTTTATACTCACTCAGCAACTGTTGATTTTATTGAAGCATATGTAATACCACTAAATATTAAATCGATGCTTGATGCTGTAATTGCAACAGGCGATGGTAATTTAGGTATTTTGTGCGCTGAAACAACTGACGAGCATCACAACTGGACGCAAAGTGAAGAAACGTATCTTCGCTCATTAGCTACTTTAGTGGGAAGCACTTTAGTTTCTCAAAAACGAAAAGTAATTAGTGAGGAGCTAAAAGTAGCACTCGTGAAAGCTGAAGATGCAGCCATTGCTAAGAGCCAATTTTTAGCAACCATGAGCCATGAAATTAGAACGCCGATGAATGGCGTACTCGGTATGCTAGAGCTTGTTCAATTAGAGTCGCTATCTAAACCAATAGAAACAAAAGTAGATATAGCCAAAAAAAGTGCACATTCTTTATTGGGTGTAATTAATGATATTTTAGATTTCTCTAAAGCTGAAGCAGGTAAAATCGAGCTTGAAGAAATTAACTTTAATGGACGTGATTTAATTGGTGAAGTTGCTGCCGCACAAGCATTTACAGCTCAAGACAAAGGTATTGAAATTATTTTGGATCTGGTAGCGCTAGAGCCTTCGCAGTTATGCGGCGATCCTGGGCGCATTCGCCAAGTTATTACTAATTTATTGAGCAACGCCGTTAAGTTTACGAGTCAAGGCGAGGTTGTTGTAAGCGCGAAAATTAATAAAGTAGCTCAAGGTTTAGAGTTTGTTGTAAGTATAAAGGACTCAGGCATAGGAATAAGTTTAGAAAAACAAGAGCAATTATTTACCCCTTTCTCTCAAGTCGATGCATCAACAACGCGTGAATATGGAGGCAGTGGCTTAGGGCTGGCTATTTGTAAGCAGCTTTGTGAGCTAATGGGGGGAGCCATCTCTCTCACTAGCGAAGCCGGTAAAGGGAGTACTTTTACTGCCACTATAATGCTAACTCCGGGAGATCAAAAAGAACGTTATATTCCTAATATTAATATGGAAGAGCTAACCGTTTTGGTTGTTGATGATAACGAGACAAATCGAATTGTAATTTCACAACAGCTTGAGCACTGGGGCGCTAAAGTTGCGCTTGCATGTGACGCACGCGAAGCTCTTGATATGTGCGCGCAGCAGTATAAAAGTAACAATTGCATGTATGATATTGCAGTGCTTGACATGCAAATGCCAGGAATGGATGGCATAGAGCTGTGTAAAGCACTAAAAGCACATGAAGATTATAAATCAATGCCACTTGTAATGATGACCAGTATTGCTGGTATGGAAGGTGCGCAGCGCTATTCTAATTCAGGCTTTCAGGCATATTTCCCCAAACCTGTAACCACTGCCGATTTAATTTCTGCACTGTCAGTCATAACAAGTAATGATGCAGGTGAGACACTCCCACTTGTTACTTCAGGCTATATTTCCTCTCTTAAAAAAGAACAAGTGCAGGAATCTACCCAAATATTACTTGTAGAGGATAATCCAATTAATCGGCAAGTGGCTACATTAATGCTCAAAAAGCTTAATTGTGACGTTACAATTGCCGAAAATGGTCAATTAGCGATAGATATATTAGAGTCTCACGATTCTGGTTTCTTTAAGCTCGTTCTTATGGATTGCCAGATGCCTGTTATGGATGGCTTTGCTACAACTGCAGCTATACGTAAAGGTATGGCGGGTATACAACACATAAACATTAGGATCATTGCTATTACGGCTAACGCAATGGACTCTGATAAAGAGCGTTGTATAACCGCTGGAATGGATGACTACTTGAGCAAACCGATTCAATTAGATATTTTAAAAGATAAATTAGAGCAGTATATTTAAGGTAAAAATACAATGAGCCAACCCGTTATAATACGTGATGCAAAGCCAAGTGATGCGAAAACAATTTTGCACTTTATTACCGAACTTGCCATATATGAAAAAGAACCGGATGCAGTTAAAACAGACGAACAGGCTATTTTAGATACTCTGTTTAGCGATGGTGCTACTGCGCACAGCATAATTTGTTTAGAAGGTGATGAGCCAATTGGTTTTGCGGTCTATTTTTATAATTACTCTACATGGTTAGGTAAAAATGGCCTATACCTTGAAGATTTATACGTAAGCCCAGATAGCCGTGGCAATGGTGCAGGTAAAGCCATTATGAAGCACTTAGCTAATAAGGCGATTAGTAATGACTGTGGTCGTTTTGAATGGGTAGTGCTTGATTGGAATAAACCCGCTATCGATTTTTACAATAGCATTGGTGCAAAGCCTCAAAACGAATGGATAATATATCGCTTAACAGGGCAGGAATTACTAGACTTCGCTAAGTAGTTAATGAAAATCATTTGCATTTAGGTTTGTGGGTGTGTAAGTTAACTACACGCCCATAAATAAACGTGCAGATGATTATATGATCTCAAATCAAAAACAATCCCACTCAGATTTACTTTGTCTTGATCAAGCATTAAGCCCTTGGCAGTCGAATATAATGCAAGGTAATTATGCATTTGAACAAGGTGCACTTCTCGAAGCCCGCGATAAATACTTATTAGCTAAAACACTTGCAGATCATCTTCTTCAGCAGTTTTTATATGCTCAGATTAATAACAATGTCATCCATGCTATTGAGCATTGCATACCCGCACTTGTTGTTGCGTCGCATAATTTAGCTGATACCTATATAGCTATGCAACAGCCTGAAAATGCATGCAAATGGCTATGCGAAGTACACTTAACACTCTGTTCGCTAATTAAGCATACTCATTACGATATACAAAAAGTGAGTAAGCATCATTACACTAAAACGTCCTCTGAACTTGTATCATTTGCAAGACGCTATCATTTTTTACCTGAGCTAATAGAGCAAGTGAATTTTTGCTTATGCTCAGAGAGCACTACAAACAATCAACTGCACTAATTTAAAAGAAAAAGGAGTATTTATGGCTTTTACTTTGCCTGCACTTAACTATGAGTACGATGGGCTTGAACCTCATATTGATGGTAAAACAATGCATATTCACCACACATTGCATCATCAAACGTATATTAATAAAGCCAATGCTGCTTTAGCAGATACTGTTTATGCAACCGCAAATGCTGAAAAATTACTTAAGGGAATAAACAGCTTGCCTAGTAATTTACAAAAAGCAGTACAAGAGCATGTAGGAGGGCATTTTAATCACAGCTTATTTTGGCAAGTAATGAGCCCTCAAGGAGGAGGTGAACCTGAAGGTAGTGTAGCTCAGGCAATAAATGAACAGTTTGGCAGTTTTGATAAATTTAAAGACCAATTTACTGCTGCTGCAATTAGTCAATTTGGCAGTGGTTGGGCGTGGCTATGTGTGACCCCAGATAAAAAGTTGATTGTAGAAAATAGTGCTAATCAAGATTGCCCTTTAATGCAGGGAAATACCCCTATTTTGGGACTTGATGTATGGGAGCATGCCTATTATTTGAAGTATCAAAATAAGCGTCCTGACTATATCGCTGCTTTTTATAATGTAATTAATTGGACTGAAGTTGAAAAACGCTACCTAG
>NZ_AUTI01000054.1:0-707 GCF_000497995.1 Pseudoalteromonas sp. TB25 | reverse complement strand
CAGCCACCAAAGCCGCATTCTGTGCCATCGTCTTTTGTTCTACCTGCTAGCATATTATTGGTGTAGTCGTACTGCATATGCTCGTAGCGCACACCTGCTGTAAGTAACCATTTATTTAATTGCCAATCAAGCGATGCAAAAGGGGCATAAAGCGTGGCGTTTACATCGTAATCGTAATGCTTACCTTGGGGTACTGTAGCCACTAAAAATGCAGAACCTTGAGTGGGCTCATTTTGACTTTGAGTAAAGTCGGCTTGCGTGTATTCGCCATCAAGCCCGAGGTTTACTTTTACATTGCTTTGTAAATTATGTTGATAAAGCGATTGTATGCCAAAACCAGTTTGACTGTTTGTTTCAAGCGGTGTGCCGGGTAAAAAGTGCTTAAAAAAGTCCATGCTTTGGTCGCGAAAATATAACGTAGTAGAGAGCACATCATCGTTATTTAATTGCCATGTTGCATTGCTCCATGCTCTAAATGCGCGTGCTTTTCTAAATGCGTCAGGGTCAAAGTTTTTTTGCGCTAGGTCTTCGTTTTTATAGCTTTCAAAGCCCGTAATAAATCCCGCAGTTTGCTGATCAAGATTTGTGTAAGTAAGCCCAGAGGTAAGTAATAAATTATTATTTGAATAGCGATGGCGAATATTTACTTTTTGTTGCTCTACGCTTTCGTCGTCGCGGTAACCGCTATCGTCGGTAACACTTGCGTT
>NZ_AUTI01000053.1:0-1117 GCF_000497995.1 Pseudoalteromonas sp. TB25 | reverse complement strand
ATTAGGCTGTATTTTTAATAATGCCTCAAGGCGGGTGCGGGCGTTTTCAAAGGCGGTAAAAGCTTCATCAGTTTTACCTCGGGAATAAGCTACTTCACCCATTGCTTCGAGGGTTTGTGCGTACTGAAAACGGTTGTTAAATTGTGCTTTATTATCGCTAAAGCTAAAAAGTGAACTTGAATCGTCAGTTTGATTAGTAAAATACTCAAGTGCTTTATTACTAATACCATCAAGTAAGTCCATACGTTCAACGCTACGTAATTTATCGGCAAAGTCGCCGACCATAAACCCTAGTAAGCTTTCGGCCTCAAGCTGCTTGTTTTGCGCATGCTGTTGGGCTTTAAAACTAATGAAGCTCATCAATAACGCGGTAAATGTAAGTAAGCACAATAAAGCAACGGTCACTCGTTTTGCTCTTATTTTTGTTTTTATTTTGTTTACAGAGCTTTTGATAAGAGCATGCTCGTTATCATCTAATTTAAACAGTTTGTCGTTAAGTAATAGCTGCGCTTCTTGTAGTGGTTTACCTGGCGCTAGGAGGTAAGCACTACTTTTGCCTTCATCTACCCAATTTCGTGTTTGATGTTGTAAACGACTTTTTATTGCTAAGGCATCTTTATGGTCATTAATCCATTGTTTTGCGCGCGGCCATTGACGCAATAATGCCTCGTGAGCAAGACTAAAACAGGCTTCTTGGTTTTGTAAATGCGATACAAATAAACGGCTATCGACCATGGCTTGCACAAGCTCTTTTTGACTTGTGTTGGTTAATGTTTGCCAGCGGGCAGCGCGGCTCGTAATGGTTTTACCATCTGGGTTTAAAGTGATCAGTTGTGATAATACGCTTTTTAGTTGCTGCTGTTGCTCATTACTAAGATCAATAAATATATCTTCTGCTTTTTTGCCTATGGCGCCCTCAATACCCCCGAGTTTTGTGTAAACACTGTGCAGTAGCTCGTTATTATCACTGCGCTGTAAGTACAGCTCTTGCAATGTGTATTGCAGCATGGGCAATGCATCGGGGTTATTGGCGGTATCGGCGCACAATATTTCATCCAGTGGTGTTTGGGTTTGTGGGTCATTGGAGAACGTTAAATTAGCGGTTAACGCTGGCAGG
>NZ_AUTI01000052.1:0-2313 GCF_000497995.1 Pseudoalteromonas sp. TB25 | reverse complement strand
AAGCCGTATTTGCAAGTGTGTGTCAGCATCGATTAGGTTTGCATAATGAGTCAGATGAAGCGCAAGTAAACGATATTTTAAAAAACGTATTAGTTCCGGTATAAACTTTTATGCCAAAAAAAACAGCTAAGCGCCCTTCTTTATTTAAGTCATTTAAGCAAAGTGTATTTAATAAGTTATTAAAAAATAAACATTTAAAAAACTCAATTACACTTGAACACAGAACAATTTATGTATTGCCATCATCCCTTGGTTGGTATTTTATAGTTGTAGCTATTTTAAACTTTGTGATGGGCATTAATTATCAAAATAATCTAATTTTAATAATGTCTTATCTTATGTTTGTGGTGATGATTATTGCTGTATTAATGGGCTACAGTAACGCTAAAGGCTTAACAGTTAAATTTAAAGATGCATTTAATAGCTACGCTCCTCAAAAACCGAGTATTATATTTGAATTACAAAGCCCTTCAGTAACCCAATCTATTAATTTAACATATCAAGGTAGTGAGCAAACTCACAAACATACCGGCCAAGTTGATATTAAACCTCAGGTACTTACACTCAACTTACCCTACAGCTCACGCGGTAAGTACTCAGTGCAACGTATTAAAATAGCGAGTAACTATCCCTTTGGTTTGATAACTGTTTGGAGCTACATTCAATTACAAGAAGATGTATTTGTATACCCGTCGCTTGAACAAGTACACAGTGATACGCATGTTTCTATGCTTGATGAGCAAGCCGATAAAGGTATTTCTACACAATCTGGTAGCGAAGAGTTTGAGTCTCTTATCCCACATTTACCTGAAATGGGCTTGCAAAGAGTGTCGTGGAAGCATTACGCAAAAACCCAGCAGTTGTTAGTTAAAGAGTTTGTAGACTTTAAAACAGCAAATGCACTCTTCGATTTTACGTTAATGAATGGAGATACAGAGCAGCGCTTAAGCCAGTTATGCTTTTTAGTGTGTGAAGCAACCGAGAAAAACACCCCTTTTATGTTAAAGCTACCGAATAAAACAATAAATACAAATACCGGACAGCATCATAAGCAGCAATGCTTAGAATTATTATGCTCATTTAATGGTGATGTGTAATGGACATACTTAAAAACGAAAAAGTAATAAATTATTCGCTGTCTTTTATATATGCATGTTTGATTGTATTTTTTGTATCACATTTACCGCTTGTTTTCGTAGGTGTACTTTCACTTATTTGTGCATGGAACTTTTACATAACGCTGAGTAATAAACCAAAGCCAAATGCTTGGCTGGCAAATATACTCGCAGGTGTGTCACTGGGTTTAATGCTCTACATAGTAGGCATGTCGGATACGGTTATTTTATTTGTGGCCATGCTGCTACTTGCTAGTTTATTTAAACTGCTACAGGCTAAAACCAAAAAACACTATCATGTAATTACAACGCTTACGTTTTTTTCACTCTCATCTGTGTATTTATTTAACCAAAGCATTTTAACGACTTTAACTGTTAGTAGTTTATACATATTAAACTTTGCAGTACTTGGCCTACTCGAGTCCAAACATAATTTAAAAATCGCCTCTAAGCAAAGTGGTAAATTGCTACTTTTAGCGCTTCCTTTAGCTATATTTTTACTGCTTTTTTTACCAAAAATGCCCACCTTTTGGCAGCTTCCTGGACCTAAGCTTGCTAAAACAGGGCTTTCTGAACAAGTCGATCCATTCGATATTGCTAAGCTTTCAAATTCTGACGAGCTTGTATTTAGAGCTAAATTTAACGAAGAAAAACCTGTAGCGCCTTATTATTGGCGAGCAATAGTCCATGATGAGTTTAATGGCAATGCGTGGCTTACGTCTGACTTTTTAAAATATAATAATGTAAAAACAAATACGCAGAGCGAAAATGATGAGCAACTTATTGCAAGCTACTCAGTTATTACAGAGCCTGCTACACAAAAATGGCTCTATGGTTTAGCGTATTCCAGTAGTAACTCACCAAATGTTGAAGGTAATTCGCTAGGTTTATTGCGTAAAAAAAGTCGCCAAGCTAAAAACTTACAATACGATGTAAATAGCTTTAACTTCAAAGCTTTACCGCTTGGCGAATTTGAAGAAAAACGCTACAAATACCTCTCCAATAAAAAGAATGTAAAAACATCATCACTTGCTAAAAACTTAAAGCAAAATACACACTCTGATCGCGATTTTTATAATCGCTTATTACAGTACTTTGCAGGTACGGGATTTACTTACACATTAACACCCACTCCTATGAGCGGCGATAACACCATAGATCAATTTTTATTTGATAATCAACGTGGCTTTTGTGGCCA
>NZ_AUTI01000051.1:0-690 GCF_000497995.1 Pseudoalteromonas sp. TB25 | reverse complement strand
ACTTGCTCTTTTAAGCTATTGGCTAAGCGCTCTAACCATTGTAATTGCTCGTTGCTCCAGGGTTTTTGCTGCTTTATTTTAGCCAGGGCGTTATTTACACGCTCATCAAACGGGAGTAACGCATCGCCGAGTGCTGCACGGCGAATATGCCCTATTAACCGTGCAGCAATATCTTGGTTGGTGGTTTTTTTCCATGCAACTCTAAGTGTTGACTCGTCAAACGATTGCGCATCAAACCACTCTTGCAGCTCTATTAATGCTTTACGGGTTAAGTCTTTAGGTTTGGTTATAACGGTTTGTAGTGCAGCTTGGCTGTTCTCGCTTTGCTCTACGAGTTTGTCGAACGCGTCTAAAAAGTCTTCGGCGTTGTCGTAATCGCCATAGCCTTCTTTAAATTCTATTAGCTCGTCTTCTATGTCGGTAAAAATAGGCTCGTGGCGTAGCTCGTTTATTTGCTTTTTAAGGTGCTCTAGGTTTTCGATCAGTTTTGGAAGTTGTGTAAAAATTTCGGCGCTTTGCTCTGGCCCTTTGGTTTTTAGGGTTTGTGCAAGGCTTGCAAAATCGCAACCAGCAGCGCCGGCTAATACGGTATCTAAGCGTTTTATTGATTGGTCAATTCGAGCTGACTTGTCTTGATTAAATACACCATGACCGACAATGCGCTGTACTTTAGCCACTAGTTGCTCGTGG
>NZ_AUTI01000050.1:0-3433 GCF_000497995.1 Pseudoalteromonas sp. TB25 | reverse complement strand
TTGGCTAAATAAATCCCACATAACAAACGCGGCAAATATAATACCGAGTGCATGGCTGATTACGTTTAATTTCTCTTCTTTACGGGAATAAGGCGCTTCTAACGACATAACTGTTCCTACCACTATTGGAATTAATTTCAGTGTACAGCTGTACGCTGAAAGTTTCAATCTTAGCTGTGAGTAATTCTAAATAACTTTATTTGATACACTACTTTAGCTTTTACTTGATTTTAAAGAGAATTAATTCACTATGTTGGTGTCTAGTGTAATACATATTACGAGCTGAAATAACCATGAAACAAGATCTAAAAGCTGCTTTACTTACCGCCATTGTTTATCCTGGAGCGGGACATTTTTCTTTAAAAAAACACCTTATAGGCGCTATTTTTGCGGGTGTATTCTCTGTTCTTTTAATTTTAACCTTTCAAGATATATTCGCGATTGCACAGTGTACTGCAAATGAAATTGTAAACGGAAAAATCCCCATGTCGGTTACGGCCATTTTAAAAGCCGCGCAACAACCATCTAACGCCTGCGCTCAGCTCGCTGAATATAAGTACGTACCTTTAATGATTATAATTTGGGTGCTGAGCATAGCCGATGCATATCGTTTGGGCAGAAAAGCGCTGCCCACTAAAAAATAAGCCAGTTAATCAGAACTCGGTTTGGTTGGCTTATTAATTTTCTTCCCGCATATTTATCCCTGATATTTAGCTATTATTGATGGCGGTAATAATTATTATTACCGCTTATTCCATTTTTATACATATTTTTTGTAACCGAGATTTTCGCCTGCACCATGTAAACATCGTGTAAATTCCTGTATATACCCAGTAAAATCCTCAAACCTCGTTAAATCGCTCACTTGTTGATATTTAGTTAATTAAAACCCTTCTCCTTGTACCTTTTTATTAATTTAATGTTAATAAATAAATGGTACTTTCTGCTCGCCAAATTAACTTTGTTTAACTATTAAGTATTGATTTGGTGTCAATTTATTACGTCAAACGATGACGACTGATAATTTCAATTTAAGGAAATACGATGAATAACAGTTCAAATAATCACAAAAGAAAGGATTTTAAAGTGGCGAGCTTATCGTTAACTTTATTATTAGGATGCTCAACTATGGCCAATGCCGCTGTTGAAAATTTAACGGTGAGTGGGAATCAAATTCTTGCAGGTGGAGAAAACACAAGCTTTGCAGGACCTAGCCTATTTTGGAGTAACACCGGTTGGGGCGCTGAAAAGTTTTATACAGCACAAACAGTAGCAAAGGCAAAAACTGAATTTAATGCAACATTAATTCGTGCAGCTATTGGGCATGGTACGAGTACTGGTGGTAGTTTGAACTTTGATTGGCAGGGCAATATGAGCCGTCTTGATACTGTTGTAAACGCAGCTATTAGCGAAGATATGTACGTTATTATTGATTTTCATAGCCATGAAGCACATACCTATCAAGCAACTGCAGTTCGCTTTTTTGAAGAGGTAGCTACTAAATATGGGCAGTACGACAATGTTATTTATGAAATTTATAACGAGCCGTTACAAATTTCGTGGGTTAACGATATTAAGCCTTACGCAGAAACAGTTATTGATAAAATTAGAGCAATCGACCCTGATAACTTAATTGTGGTTGGTACACCTACGTGGTCGCAAGATGTTGATGTGGCATCACAAAACCCAATTGATCGCGCCAATATTGCTTACACTCTACATTTTTATGCTGGCACGCATGGTCAATCGTATCGAAATAAAGCACAAACAGCACTCGATAACGGCATTGCACTATTTGCTACAGAGTGGGGAACAGTTAATGCTGATGGCAATGGGTGTTAATATTAATGGATGGCATTTTTTAAAACAAACAATATTAGCCACGCTAACTGGGCTTTAAACGATAAAAACGAAGGTGCTTCGTTATTTACCCCAGGCGGTAGTTGGAATTCATTAACCGCTTCAGGCGCTAAAGTTAAAGAGATCATTCAAGGTTGGGGTGGTAGTACGGTTGCTTTAGACTCTGATGGAGATGGTATAAGTGACAGCCTTGATCAGTGCGATAATACTCCCGCAGGTACAACGGTTGATAGTATTGGTTGTGAAGTAACTGACAGCGATGGCGATGGTATTAGCGATAGTGTTGATCAATGCCCTAATACACCAGTAGGTGAAACTGTTAATAATGTAGGTTGCGTTGTTGAAGTAGTTGAACCACAAAGCGATGCGGATAACGATGGAGTGAATGATGATATTGATCAGTGCCCAGATACACCCGCTGGTACAAGTGTTGATACAAACGGATGCAGTGTTGTAAGTTCAACAGATTGTAATGGTATTAATACATATCCTAATTGGGTAAAAAAAGATTATTCGGCCGGTGCGTTTACTCACAATAACACAGACGATAAAATGCAATATCAAGGTAATGCATACAGCGCAAATTGGTATACAAACAGCATTCCAGGAAGTGATGCTTCGTGGACGCTTATCTATAGCTGTAGTTAAACGCGTTAAATAAAATATGCGAAGAAGGTAAATAATACATTTACCTTCTTTTTAAAAGTATTAGCCTTTATAAACACTTTGATGCTGGTTAACTATGTTATAGCTTGGGGAGTTTATGTTATCTATATAGCGCCAATCGGTTGTGATTTGCTCTTTAGTAATCGTCAGTAACATATATCCACGGTGTGATAAGTCACAATAGTTTAAGTCGTTTATTAGCAATGAAAGCGAGTCAGCCATTTGCTTTGCTTGTGCTGTATTAAGCGCTAAATAATGCTCCATACCCGGGGATGTAACACCTGGTGTTGCAAACTCTACTCCTACGCTTTCGCCTTTTGCATTTTTTAATGTGCCATGCCACGCATTGTGCGTATCACCTGCAACTACAACTAGCTTTTTATTTAATGCAGTAACGCTTTTGTATAATGCTTCGCGCTCGCTTGGGTAACCATCCCACGCATCTAAATTGTAAGGCATTAAAGTATTTACGCGTGCGAGTTGCTCGGGTGTTTCCGCTTTATTAGCTAAAACGGCTTTTTTAATGGCAACAAGCTCTTTTAACACCTGCGGTATTTTAGTGCGATCGGATTGCGAGAATATTTCAGTAGGTAGCCACATTTTAGTCATCAATACTTGCTGGCCCAATACTTGCCATTTTGCATTTGATTTAGTTATTGCACTCGTGAGCCAGTTTAGTTGTGTGTTACCTAGTAACTGCCTACTTGGATTATTTAAATCACTGGCAAAGCGCGCAACATCCATTTGTTTGGTCTCTAGGTTTTTATAGTCGCTGTAAGCGAGTTGTTTATCGCGTGCTATTACGCGCGTATCTAGCATGTGCAAGCTTATTAAATTACCAAAATCGAAGGTGCGGTATATTTGCGGGCTTTGTTCGCCCATAGGCGGTCTAATTGGCAGCCATTCG
>NZ_AUTI01000049.1:0-989 GCF_000497995.1 Pseudoalteromonas sp. TB25 | reverse complement strand
ACTGACTCAAGCGGGTACAATTCGCGGTTGGCAAAAGGCGCTTGAACTAGATGAGCACGCAGCACTACCACTGTCACAAATTTTAGCACCCGCTATTGAGCTTGCGCGCGAGGGCTTTACCGTTACAAAAAGCTTGCAAGCAGGCTGCGAAAAACTAGCCATTGCTAACAATACCAATGAGGCGTTTAAAAGCCTCTACATACCCAATGGCAAGCCCTTACAAGCAGGCCAGCATTTTAAAAACCCTAAACTTGCAGCAACGTTTGAATACCTAGCAAAACATGGCTTAAACGCATTTTATGAAGGCGCACTTGCCAACTCATTTGCCGCCGACTTAGCAAAAGCAGGCAGCTCAATTACCGCAGGTGACATTGCAAATACTAAAGCCGAGGTAGTTACTGCGCTAAATGCAAACCTCAGTGGTATTGATTGCTACAACTTACCCGCGCCAACACAGGGCGTGCATTCACTACAAATAATTGGTGCCGTAAATAAGTTAAAGCATTTAGCTAAAACCGATGCCGACTGGACACATTTAATTGTTGAGGCAACTAAACAAAGCTTTACCCATCGCCCTACCCTTTGGGCTGACCCTGAAGCATTAGGAGACGATTATAAAAACGCACTAACCGATAATCGCTTAAGCGAACTTGCTAACAATATTGATATGGCCAAAGCCAAAAAATGGCCATTTAACGCAGAGCCTGGCGATACTGTGTGGATGGCAGCCAGAGATAAAAACGGGCAATTAGTCAGCTTTATTCAAAGCATTTACTGGGAATTTGGCAGCGGAATATTAATGAGTGAAGGCGGCTTTGTGTGGAATAACCGTGGTTTAAGCTTTAGTTTAAACAATGAAGATATTGATGCGAGTAATAATACCAACGCCCTTGCCCCAAATAAAAAGCCCGCTCATACACTTAACCCAGCACTGGCAAAGTTTAGCGATGGTCGTCGACTTGCTTACGGAACAATGGGCGGTGAAGGGC
>NZ_AUTI01000048.1:0-1449 GCF_000497995.1 Pseudoalteromonas sp. TB25 | reverse complement strand
CTACTACTTTTTGAAACAAGTTTTGTTCCATTAAACCAGAGCATGAGAATGTTAATAGTGTTCCGCCTGGTTTTAGTATTTGCATGGCAATCATGTTGATATCTTTATAGCCACGACACGCGCCCGTTAGCTGCGCTTTATTATCAGCAAATTTTGGTGGGTCCATTACGATGGTATCAAACTGTCTACCTTCGTCGCGGTATTGGCGTAATAATTTAAATACATCCTGCTTAACAAAGCTCACTTTGTTTAAATCTAAGTTATTATGCTCAACATTACGTTTTGCTGTATCTAAAGCGGGTTGCGATACATCTACGTTAGTTACATGCTCACATCCACCACGCAGGGCATACAACGAGAATGTACCTGTGTAACTAAAGCAGTTAAGGACAGTTTTACCTTTTGAGAAGCGCTCAAGTGCAGCACGGCTGTCACGCTGATCTAAGTAAAATCCTGTTTTGTGACCTTCAATTATATCAACTTCGATTTTTAAGCCGTTTTCTTCAATAAGCACAGGCTCTTTTGGTTCATTCCCCCAAAGTGCGCCTTTAATTGGTTCTAAGCCTTCTTTAGTACGTACATCTACGTCAGAACGCTCATATATGCTAGAGCCGGGGAAAATAGACATCAATGCGCCTACAATCTCGCCTTTATGGCGCTCGGCACCGGCGCTTAATAGCTGGCACACTAATACATTGTCAAACTTATCTATTGTAACGCCTGGTAAGTAATCAGACTCAGCAGCACATAAGCGAAACCCTGTTAATCCGCCTTCTTCAATAACTTGACTACGGGCTTCTAATGAGCGACGTAAACGGCGTTCAAAAAAGTGTTGATCGATGACTTCTTTTTCGTCAAAGCTCCAAACACGTGCACGAATTTGTGAGTGAGGGCTATACGCAGCAGTTGCTAAAAACTTACCTTCGCTGTCGTGAATCGTTACTGTGTCGCCTAATCCAGGTTTACCTTTAATTTTTTTGATGGCTTTTGAAAATAACCAAGGGTGTTTTCTTTTTAATGATTTATCGCGACCAGCTTGTAGGTAAACGGCAGATGACATAAGGCTTCTCAGTAGTAATAAATAAGCGCTGTATTTTAGTCAAGCAAGGAGCAACATACAATGAATGTTTTGCAAGGGGGGCATAAAGCACGGTAAAGTACGGATAATTCATTGATTAATTAGCTTTTTGGAACCTAACTTTGTCTGACGTCGCTTTAAGCCCTGATTTAGAAATACTTAACTCACAATGTAGAGGGTTTATCGCCTCTTTAGTGCATGCTGATGTTGCTCATGACATTACTCATATAGAGCGAGTGGTGCGTGTTGCAATACAGTTATGTAATGCGGAGCAGGCAAACATGTCAGTAGTATTTCCTGCAGCGTGGATGCACGACTGTGTGGCGGTGGCTAAAAACCACCCTGATCGTGCAAAAGCCTCTACTATGGCA
>NZ_AUTI01000047.1:0-1591 GCF_000497995.1 Pseudoalteromonas sp. TB25 | reverse complement strand
CCCCGGCAATATTACGGTAGAGCAGTACTGGTAGGCTTCAGTGGTGGTATTAACTACCCGATAACGTTAAAATTTGCTATGTTGCACCCTTATACCAATTTTATCAAAAATATGATCATTCTATTGCATTAAGTAACTTACTAACTGCGTTAAAAGTTATTCATATAGAACAACTATATGTCACAATTTTCGCGTTGTTATTGCGCTATTTTTTAACGCTATAATAGATCGCCTATTTAATGTAATTGGTATTACACGTATTTAGTGTTCATTTTAGGAAAGTTATGAAACCGTTATCTATTATTTTAGCCTCATTAGTCACTACCGTTGCGCTAATTACTTATGCCGCAGAGCAAAGCGAGCCTGAGCAAAAAGAGCCACAGGTTGAAGCTCAAACAAGCGTTGAAAAGCCAAAAGTTGAAAATGAGCAATCAGTAACTCAAACCGACACTGACGACAAAGTAAATACGCTTGAATACAAAGCGCCAGAGCTTAAAAAGCCAACAATTGATGCGACTAAACCAGACGATTCAAAGGTATTAGGTAATGAGCAAATTAAACCTGCTGAAAAGCCTAAAAATAAAATAGAAAAAGCAGTCGCAGTAGCCGAAGCTGAAAAAGCAGTAACGCAAGCAAAAGAGGCTCTTACAGTTAAGCAGCAAACTAAAGCTAAACAATCGCGCGAATCACTTGCTGTGGTAGAGCAGCTAGTGAAAGCATATAACGCACGTAACATTGAAGAGTTTCTTCGTGTATATGCCGAAGATGTTGAGTTTTATATTTTCCCTAATGAGCTATTATTTAAAGGTAAAGAAAAACTAATAGAACGTTATGGGCTAATGTTTAAAAAGTTAAAGTGTATTCACTCATCACCAATTAAGCGCATAGTGCACGGTGATATAGTGATTGATCACGAACTTTCAGAAACTTGTTCAACTGACGAAAACGTAGTTGATAAACGCTCAGAACTTATTTCGAGTTATCAAATTAAAGATGGGAAAATAGTACGCGTACTATTTTTTAGATAAAGGCTTTAAATGCAAATAAATGACGACAAAAAAATTCGCTTAATGTATCGCATTGAGCCAGGTTGCCTTGGACCTAAGGGTGCTGAGCATATTGAAGATTTTTGTCGTTTTGCAAACAAGCATATTAAATCCCCCTTTTATGGCCAATTTGTATTTTTACCACGTTACGATAAAACCATAGACGAGCGACAATACAGCGTTAACAGCCGCAATTTATCGCTTGCTCAGGCTCGGGCTTACTTAAAGCACTTTGATATTAATATTGAAGAATTTGAAGAACAACTCGACGAGCTCCTCACAAAAGCGATTGATTTATACTTTAAGCGATAGCGTTTAATTGCTGTAGCTTAGGTATTGTCTCCCCTCAAACGTACATTTTTATTTATTTTAATTACTATTAAAAATATAAATAATTTCTTTCACAAAGATAAGGTAATCAGTAATAACTGAGAAAAACCAGATCAGCCAATATGTATCATTTACTCTAAAAGCGCAGCGCCTCTTAACCTCTTTGTGAATAATTAGCTCTTTAAAAGCTTTTATTTGCACAATGAGAAGTAAAA
>NZ_AUTI01000046.1:0-1346 GCF_000497995.1 Pseudoalteromonas sp. TB25 | reverse complement strand
ATGGAAGAGCGCCCGATAGGGCACTTGGTTGACGCGCTGCAAGCATTGGGTGGTGATGTTACTTATACAAAGCACAAAGACTACCCACCACTTAAAATTGTGGGTGGCCAAATAAAAGGCGGTGAGGTTGAAATTGACGGCAGTATTTCAAGTCAATTTTTAACCGCTCTATTAATGGCAGCGCCATTATTTAACGGTGATACAACAATAACTATTAAAGGTACTTTAGTCTCTAAACCTTATATTGATATTACACTTGATGTAATGGCACGTTTTGGGGTTAATGTTGAGCATAGTGATTATGCAACCTTTAAAGTTAAAGGTGGTCAACAGTATCAATCATTAGATCGCATAATGGTTGAAGGCGATGCATCTTCTGCCTCTTACTTTGTTGCTGCGGCTGCAATTGCAGGCGGTGAGATTGAAATTAAGGGCGTGGGTGCCAAGTCGGTGCAAGGTGATATAGGCTTTGCCAAAGTAATGGAGCAAGTAGGCGCAAAAATTGATTGGTATGATGAGCGTTTAGTTGTTCGCAAAGGCGAACTAAAAGGCGTGGATATTGACGCCAATGCAATTCCTGATGCAGCTATGACTCTTGCAACTGTTGCTCTTTTTGCCAAAGGCCCAACAGCCATTCGTAACATTTATAACTGGCGAGTAAAAGAGACAGACCGTTTATATGCAATGGCAACTGAGCTTCGTAAAGTAGGCGCACAGGTTGTAGAAGGTGAAGATTTTATAGAGATCACCCCACCTGAAACATTTAATGATGTTGCTGTTGATACTTACGACGATCACCGTATAGCCATGTGTTTTGCAATGGTTGCCGTTGGTGGAAAGCCAATAACAATTAATGATCCAAAGTGTACCTATAAAACATTTCCTACATTTTTCAATGTTTTAGCGTCAGTCAGTGAATAAGCTAATTAGAAGTAATTACAAAAGTTACACACTAATAGCAGATATATTTTAATAACTGACGTATAATGTCGCGGTTTATTTAGGTGTGCATTGCAGGAGGTTTTAAATGCAGGCGTTATTAATGCCCGTGATCACCGTTGATGGCCCAAGTGGTTCAGGTAAAGGAACTGTTTGTCGCTTGTTAGCCGACAAGTTAGGGTGGGATGTATTAGATAGCGGTGCGATTTATCGTGTTTTATCTTTAGCTGCACTTCATCACCAAATTGCATTAGACAATGAAGAAGGGCTTGTCCCGCTTGCTGCAAATTTAGATGTGCAGTTTTTGGTAGATAGTCAAACTAATGCAGGAAAAGTTATTTTAGAAGGCGAAGATGTAACCACTACTATTCGTAATGAAGAAGTAGGCGCTGCGGCTTCAAAAGTTG
>NZ_AUTI01000045.1:0-8913 GCF_000497995.1 Pseudoalteromonas sp. TB25 | reverse complement strand
CCGCCATAACGGGCCTTTAACGCAGTTGCCAAAAATTGAGACTCAAGAAGTTTGGTAAATTCTATCAATACCGTATCACCAAAATCGTGGCCATGCGTATCGTTTAAAGATTTAAAATTATCTAAATCAATTAACAAAATTGAAAAAGGTAAGTACTGCTCTGGGCGTGTTTGAGCAAGCTTTAAAAAATGAGAGGTAATAAAACGCCTATTTGCTATGCCAGTAAGGGGGTCAGTATAAGCATCTTGTTTTTGCTCTAGCGTAATATCGGCAATAGCCATGTGTCTTTTATGCCTAAAATACTCACCAATAAATGAGAATAAAAACACCATAGAAAAGGACGCTATAAAACGTGTTTTTTCTACGTTGCCATAGCTAACTTGACCAAAGTCAGGGCCGTATAAAATAACAATACAAGAAAACAGTAAGGTACAGCCTAACCAAGCACCTAATCTTACCCCTAAAGATGCAAACGTTACGACAGGATAAAACATTAGCCAATATAGCGCGGTATTATCTTTACCGCCGGTATAAACAAGTGCAACAAACATCATGCACACAATGCTCATACTTATTAATGCCACAACTTGCAGGTTACCCGTTTTTATAAAATAGATAGAACAGCTTATATTTGTAATGTTAACGATTATTAATGAAGCGGTCAGTAGTGGCGAATAAAGCTTATAATTAAAAAACACTAATACTGCGATCACCACAATTGAAATCCCAATCATGGTAAATAAAGAAAACGCTTTGCGTTGCATGTCTGAGCTATAAACACTGTCGATATTTATTAGACTGAGCCAATTTGGTTTATTCACATTTTTTTTAGTCATTAATTTTATACTTTAAACTTTTGAACCATATTTTCTAAAGCACTAAACTGTTGTTTTAGTTTGGTACATTCGTCAAGCGTGTCATTTAAGTTGGCCTTGCCTTGTATACAAAGCGAATTAATTGTTTGAATATCTGTATCTAATAACTTAACAACTTGGTTTTGTTCGTCTGTTGCAGTGGCCACAGAGTGATTTGCATCGTTAATTTGTTGAATCGCTTGTATAACATGGCTCATTAAATTGCCAACAGCATCGGCTTGTTGCACGCTTTTTTCACTGCCTTCAAGGCTTGTTTTCATAAGCTCTACAGCAAGGTTTGAGCCTTTTTGCAACTGACTAACCGTGTCTTCAATCTCTTGCGTTGACTGTTGAGTGCGGTGCGCTAATTGGCGAACTTCATCTGCTACAACGGCAAAACCGCGTCCCGCCTCTCCTGCTCTAGCGGCCTCAATTGCGGCATTAAGTGCCAATAAATTAGTCTGCTCGCTTACACCTTTAATAACTTCAAGCACTTGGCCAATACTGGCTGTATGCGTATTTAAACTGTTTATAGTTTGCTGAGCTTTTTCCATATTACCCGAGAGCTGGTGGATAGTTGTAACACTGTGACTTAATGCTTCTTGGTTTTGTGTTGAATGTTCATCTGCATTTTTAGCAAGCTGCGATGCACTCTCTGCATTACTTGAGATATCCATTGATGTAGCTGAAAACTGGTTGATAGCCGCTGCAACACTATCGGTTCGTTTACTTTGATCATCATACATAGACAGCGAAGAATGTGTTTGTGATACCAAGCTCTCAATAGCTGTATCTAATTGCTTTGTAGACTCTTTTACTTGTTCTATTGAATGCTGAATTTTTTCGATGAAAATATTAAATGAATAGCTTAAATCGCCAAATTCATCGTCGTTTTCAACGGTTAAACGCCTTGTTAAATCGCCCTCACCTTGTGCTATATCTTTAATAGCATCGTTTAAACGATTCATTGGCTGCATTAAATAGCGTAATAAAAGCTGCATCATAATTATAATAGTGATAATTCCTATCACCATAAAAACAGCTGCGGTTTGGCCAAAATTAGAGACACTGGCATACGCTTTATCTTTGTCTATAACAACACCTAGGTACCAATCTACGTTTTTAATACCACTAATTTTTGTAAACGAAATAAGCTTAGACTCTCCGTTTATCTCGTACTGGGTAAACTCACTTTGTAAAGGCGTATTGGTGCCAAAGATGTCTGATGTATTTTTTAAGTTTAACTGAGCATTTGGATGGCTTAACACTTGGCCTTTGTTATCGAGTAAAAAACCATAACCGAGTCCTAAAAAGTCAATATCGTTGATAATTTTTGTCACGGTCTGCATATCAATATCGGCACCTGCAACGCCGCTAAACTGACCATTTTGGAGTATGGGTACTACCGCTGAAATTGTAAGCTCGTTAGTGGTTACATCAATATAAGGAGTTGTAAAAGCGGTATTTGATTTGTTTTCAACTAATTTATACCAAGGACGAGAAGTCGCATCAAAATCTGCAGGTAATACAACCGTTTGATCGTTTAATATAAACGTGCCGCTGGATTTACCTATATACGTATTTTTAAAGCTTCCAGCAAGCTCTGCTGTATTTAGTTGTGAAAGGGTGAGTGCTTTAGAATCATTAGCTTTATGGGTTTTAGCAATTGATATAACAATCGCCAACTTTGCATTTAACCAACTCGCTATATTTTGTGAAACAGATTCGGAATTTTGTTGCAATACCAAGCTTAACTGCTGCTCGGTTTGCTTGCGCATCGCAATGTAGTTATTAAAAGTAAATAACCCTAGCACCAAAACCAAAATTAAGGAGGCTGCAATAGTCACTTTGGAAGTAAATTTCAACGAGTTAAGCATATACACCCTTTTTATTATTTATCGTTATTAGCCTTACTGTTTTAGCAAAAATTTAGCTAAATGTCCTAGTAAAAGAGACTTACAGTTAGGTTATTGATGAAAAATAAGAATAAAGGATTGTAAAACAAAAGGCTTTCGTGGGTAACTGGCTAATATTAAATAATTAATGACTAGATTTATTTTTTATGGAACGTTCCCATTAAATATAGCTTTATAAGTGACTGAATACGTATTCAGTCACTCTTGTATAGTCTGTTATTTCCACTTATTTGCTAAGCGAACAACATTTAAACCATACCATGCAATAAATACATAACATAACATTGGAACAAAAAAGCTTTGCTGTATATTTACTGTATCAGCTATAAACCCTTGCAGTAATGGTACAAGTGCACCACCAACAATTGCTAAACATAACCAGCCAGAACCTTTGCTCGTCAATGATCCTAGTCGCTCGATTGCAACTGAAAATATAGTCGGGAACATAATTGAGTTAAATAAACCAATTACCAATACTGAGTATAAAGCGACGTCACCTTGAGTAAAAATAGTGATCAATAATAGCGCAATAATACTAAATGCATTAAACGCTATAGCTTTAGAAGGTGCTATCTTTTGTAATAATACAGAGCCTATAAAACGCCCTACCATTGCCCCGCCCCAGTAATAACTAATAAGTGCGGCCGCAGTATGCTCTTCAAGCCCTGCTATGTGCGCCTCACCAAAGTAGTTAACTAAAAAGCTACCAATGGCAACTTCCCCGCCTACGTAGCAAAATATAGCAAGTACACCCATAGTTAGGTGCGGTGCTTGCATTAACGAACGAGATTCAATTGCTGTATTATTTTCCTCTTTGTGGGCTTCAATTTCTGGAAGCTTTATAAAGGCAAATACAATAGCGATAAGCAATAAAGCGCCAGCAAGCATTAAATAAGGCACTTTTACAGATTCAGCAGTTGCTGCCGATGCGGCTAAACTACCTGCCGTACCGAAAAATAATAAACCACCAACATAAGGCCCAACGGTAGTACCAAGCGCATTAAGTGCTTGTGCTAAATTTAGACGAGAAGAAGCTGTTTTTTCACTGCCAAGAGCTGCAACATAAGGGTTAGCAGAAACCTGAAGTACAGTTACACCAGCAGCAAGTACAAATAAAGCGCCTAAAAATAGCCAATATTCATGTACTACAACAGCAGGGTAAAACAACATACACCCCATTGAAGCCACAATTAAACCAGTTAAAATTCCTTTTTTGTAACCAAATTGCTTAACTAAAAGCCCCGCAGGAATAGAAACAATAAAGTAAGCCCCAAAAAAGCAAAACTGTACTAGCATCGCTTCAAAAAAGCTCAAATCAAATACGCCTTTTAAGCGTGGTATTAGTACATCGTTTAAAACAGTAATAAAACCCCATAAAAAAAATAGGGTCGTCATTGCAGTCAGTGGAAACAGATAATTTTTATTTGGCTGTTCGTTGACCGCGAATGATTGGTTTGTATTTATTTCACTCACGTCGTTTTCACTCCATTAACAAGTTGAAAACGATTTTACATGTTTAAATATAAATTAGTCAGCGCACTTATGGAACGTTCCAGTGGCGTTATTCACATTGCGTGTTGGTCGCTCTAACAATTCGGTCTATTTCGCCACTGTTATTAAACTGATAAAGCCCTTCGTTTATATCCTCTAATACTAAAAGCCAATTATGTGCACGCTTACTAATGGCAAAATATAACGAGTTATATTGCAAAGGAATGCTTTCTTGCTCAATGGAAGAAAGCAAAGTCTGTTTTTCAGGTTTAGTTAAAGAGGAGTAAGCCACAGATGATTTCAAAGCTTGAGGATCGCCTATAACCAAATCAACACGTTTAGCAGTCAGTAGCTTAACAAGCTGTAAGTCATCAACAGAGGCGATAACTTCAAACTCACCATTGTCCATCATGGCATCAAACTCTGGCGTATTTTGATACCCTCGAACAACACCAATCTTAAGCCCTTTGAGCGAGTTCAAGTTTCCTGTGAAATGGTCTGTATCGCCTTTCCTTTTTAAAAAAGCAATTTCGCCACCTTTAAACGAATTAGATAAGCCGAGTAATTCTCGACGTGTTTTACCATCAACATAATCGGAGGGGGCTGTATCTTCTATAAAGTATTCAGGCATTAGTATGTCAGCCCTGCCTAGTTCTACATTTCGTACCGCTCTTGCCCAAGGCAAAAATTCAATATATACGCTGTAGCCCTTACTATTTAACAAGGCAATTGAAAATTGATAAACCCAGCCTTTATTACATACATTATTACCAATATAAGGAGGCCAATCGAGTGTGGCTAGATGAAGTGTTTGTTTGGAGTTTTTAGCTTCATAGAGCACCCCTGATTTATGGGAATGCCCAGTTAAAGTGTGTTGAGTACCATTTTGAAAATACTCAACCGATGTTTCAGCAAAACTATTACTAGTTGTTAGCAATAATATAAAATAAAACCAGCGCATTTTAGTATCTATTTGTGATTAATAGTGTTTTTAAGTTTAGCTACTACTAACACTTTTGCACAAATAAACCTTAACTAATCAGCTTTTTTGCCACCTCATTTTATTGTTTGTATCACGAGAGCTAATAATAGTATCGTCACTACTCTCAACGCCGCCTAATTTAGCTAAGCGGTCATACAAAACTACATTACAGGTTGCCGCTAAATTCATACAGCCAATAGTTGGAATATATACCACTTCATCACACCACTTTAAGACGTCTTTTGATACAGAACCATCTTCGGGGCCAAATACATAAAATGCATTTTCAGGATGTTTAAACTCAGGTAAAGGTGTTGCACCTTCAATAAGCTCAATAACCACAACCGTTGCGCCTTGTGGCTTTATTGCTTCTAAATTATCTGTTTCGGTTAAAGGAATACGCTCCACTACATTTTTTGTATCTGTATGGAACTTTTTGGCGTTTAAGTAGCGATTGCCTGTAAAAAAAACTTGTTTAGCGTCATAACAGCCAGCTGCTCGCAATACACCGCCAACATTAGTCGGGCTTTTAGGATTGATTAAACCAATTACGGCTTGTTGTTTACTCATTAATCTACGTCCTTTGTTGGCCATTCTGCAATGTACAAATCAAAGTCGTCGAGCTTTACATCGCAATCTTTTACTGTTTTGTCTTTTACAGAAATACCTAGCTCATGCATCTTTGTTTTATCACCATTATTTAATAACGGATGCCAAGAAGCCAAACCACGACCTTCATGTAAACGACGGTAACTGCAGCTTTGTGGCATAAAAAAGATGTCTTTAAGGTTTTCTTTTGTGAGTTTTACACAAGAAGGAACAAGCGTTTGGCGGTTTTCATATTCGCTACAACCACAGGTGTTGTTATCGAGATACTGACATACAATATTAGTAAATATTAATTGCTCACCTTCGCGTAACTGATCGGTGGCGGTAAATTCGTCTTCATCTTCGCTATCAATAAACGTATTTAAACAACATTTTCCGCATCCATCACAAATGGCTTCCCATTCGTTTTGACTCATGTCGCTTAAGCTTTTTTTAAGCCAAAATTGTGTATTTGCTAATTGTTGATCAAACATAGTTTACTCGTGCCCCCTAAAGAGCGCGCATTCTACCGTATTGCTGTAAATGGCGCAAAGCCAATACCCTTTCAAAGTACTGGCTTTGCGCTACAAATTAGCTTTGAGATTTAACCCAACGCTTAATTTTTTCCTCTAGGATTGGCATTGGTAATGCGCCATCAATTAATATTTGCGTGTGAAACGCTTTAATATCAAATTTATCACCGAGTTCTTTTTTAGAAAAATCACGTAATTCTTGAATTTTAAATTGCCCTAACTTGTAAGAAAGCGCTTGTCCTGGCCATGCAATATATCGCTCTACTTCAGCAATTACATCACTTTTAGCCATAGATGAATTTGCAAGCATGTAATCTATACCTTGTTGACGCGTCCACCCTTTTGCATGAAAACCAGTATCAAGCACTAAACGCATTGCGCGTAATTGCTCATCCGATAAACGTCCATACCACATATAAGGGTCGGTAAATAAGCCTAGCTCTTTGCCTAAGCTTTCTGCGTAAAGCGCCCAACCTTCTGCGAACACGGTATAGCCACCAAATTTACGAAAATCAGGTAAGCCCTCTATTTCTTGCTGAAGTGCTATTTGAAAGTGATGACCTGGGGCTGCTTCGTGAATCGATAAAGTTTCGAGTAAAAATTTAGGCTGCGCTTTTAAGTTATAAGCATTGATATAAAAAATACCAGGGCGAGAGCCATCAGGCGCCGGAGATGCATAGGATGCACCTGCTGCCGACTGCGCTCTGTAGGCTTCAACTGCTTTTACAACGTAAGGTGCTTTGGGTGCTATGTTAAAAAGTAGAGGTAAACGCGCATCTATTTTTTTCTTAACGTTTTCATATGCCGCAATTAACTCCTCGGGCGTGTCGTAGTAAAATTCATCTGAATCGCGTAAATGATCAAAAAATTCAGATAGCTCACCTTTAAAGCCTACGGTTTCTTTTACTTTTTTCATTTCGCTTAAAATGCGCGACACTTCACTTAAACCAATGTCATGAATTTCGTCTGCAGATAAGCTAAGCGTCGTGTTTTTCTTAATTTGGTATTCGTACCATGCTTTACCGTTTGGTAAGTCACTGTAACCTACGCTTTCTCGACTATTAGGAATATATTGATTAGCTAAAAAGTCACTCATACTTTTATAAGCCGGTACTAAGTGCTGCATAATCAATTGACGATACTGCGCTGTAATTTTTTGCTTTTGTTGTTCGCTAAACGATTCTGGTAATTTTTTAACTGGTCTCCAAAATAATGAGTCTTCGGCATTTTTAACTACATGAGCTGCAAATTGTGGCTGTAATTTTTCAGCAAGTGGTTTTGGTAACGTAATACCTAGTTTGATGCCTTGCGCCATTGAACGCTCTACACTTGCAAGCCACTTTACAAAACCTTCGCTACGCGAGATAAAAGCGGTGTAATCTTCAACGGTATTAAACGGCTGAGCACTTTGACCTGAACCAAAACCTGCAAAGGTGTTATGCGCACCCGCCATTTGATTTATTGGTAGTAAATAATCAGGGAACTGCATGCCTTCTAATTTAAGTGCAAGGTCACGCTCTAATATTTCAAAACTTAAAAGCGATTGCCCTGTTAACTGTGCTTTATCTATAAAGTTTAATCGCTGTTGATATTTTTTATAAAAAGCGGCTTTTTTTGCTCTATTTTCTTTTGAAATCACAGGCGTGAATTGATCGTTAAACTCATTACGACCATTGTACGTTGCGCTGATGGGGCTATATGTGAGCGATTCATCGTAATACTGTGCAACAAGTACATCGAGTTGTTGCTCTGCTGAAAGCTCTGAAACAATACCTGCTGATGCGTTAACTGTGTTTAACTGCGTACTGGTATTAGTCTGTGTACTAAGCTCAGTATTCATACAGCCACTTAAAGCAAACATAACGCCACTGGCAACTAATGCTAATTTAATTGATTTCATGATAATCCTTTTTAATATCGTTTTTTAATTATGCGCATTAAACCGTGCTTAATAAAGAAATTACGATAGATTGCATTCATCGTATTAAATTTGCACTTTTATCTGAACTTGTTACATTTCTATTAATTCAAATATGATTTAAAAGAAAAATAAAATGAAAAAACAACTACTCAGCACCTCTATTGCCTTACTTTGCTTAACCACTTTTAATAGCCATGCAGTTACATACCTATCGGCTAAAGCCATGGTTGATGTTAAAGATGGCAAGCTCATTAAATCACCCTTAATTACTATTGATGATGGCGTAATTACAAACATTGAACAAAATAAAAAACCAACGCTGACTAAAGATGATAAACACATTCAACTCCCTGATTTAACCCTTATGCCAGGTTTAATGGATATGCATGTGCATTTAACGAGTGACCCTACGGTGCCGCGCAGTGAGCGTTTAGGCCAGTCAGTTCCTAGAATGGCGATTAAAGCGGCTCATTTTGCTAAAAAAACCTTAGAAGCTGGATTTACAACAGTACGTAATGTTGGCGCAGAAGGTTACAGCGTCATAGCCGTGCGTGACGGCATAAATGCGGGTGACATAGTTGGCCCTCGTATTTGGGCTGCAGGCCCATCACTCGGCATTACTGGCGGG